>CALLNA010000228.1 GCA_938005655.1 uncultured Novosphingobium sp. | reverse complement strand
CCCCAGCCGCCCCTCGCCCCGCGAGGAGCAACTGGCGCGCGAGGTGGAGGACCTGCGCGCCCGCCTGGCCGTGCTCGAACGCATCGCCACCGAGGACCGCCACGGCAAGGCCATCGCCGCCGAGATCGAAAGCCTGCGCGACAAGTAAGGAGGCCGCCCGTGACCAGCGCCTATCTGATCGTCTCCGCCGCCTCGCTCGCCGGGCTGGGCATCGTCGCCGCGGCGGCGCTCAAGGGTTGGCAGGGCTGGCTCGCGCTCAAGGCCCGCGAGCTCGACCTGCTGCCGCGCGAGATCGAGGGCGGCGCCGGCGCCGGCATGGCGCGGATCGAGCTGTCCGACCTCAAGGAGCGCATCCGCAAGCTGGAGGCGATCGCCGCGGGGGTGGACCTCTGACCCCGCGCTGCTAGAGGCAGCCCATGCGCAGCCTCGACGACATCCGCGAAGAATACCTCTTTCTCGACGGCGACGAACGCTATCGCCTGCTGATCGAGCTGGGCCGGGAACTCGATCCCATGCCCGACGCGCTGAAGACCGACGCGACGCTAGTGCGCGGCTGCTCGGCCAGCGTCTGGGTCTATCCGACCCAGCTCGAAGACGGCCGCCTGCATTTCCTGGCCGACAGCAACGCGGCGATCACCAAGGGCATCGTCGCGCTGGTGATCTCCGCGGTGCAGGACCGTCCGGCCGCCGAGGTCGCGGCGGCCGACATCACCGCCGCGCTCGAACCCTTCGACCTCAGGAACCAGCTCAGCTCGAACCGCACGCAGGGCGTGCCGAACATGATCGCCCTGATCCGCGAGACCGCAGCGCGGCTGGCGGGGTAACGCGCTACTGCGCCTTCCCCCTTCCCGTCATGCTGAACTTGTTTCAGCATCCATCAAGCCTCTCACATCGAAGCCACATAAGAAGCGCAACGGCACAGTTGCACTTCTCGGAATGTGCTGCGGCAGAGGAGAAATGGACCCTGAAACAAGTTCAGGGTGACGAGTATGGCAAGGCGCAAAGCGCACTCACCACACCAGCGGCAGCGGCTCCGGCCCGACCACGGCGCTGGGCACGTACTTCACGTCAACGCCCGGCTTCACCTGGAAGTCGGGGATGCGGCGCAGCCATTCCTGGAGGCCAATCTTGATCTCCAGCCGCGCGAGGTGCGCGCCCATGCAGCTATGCACGCCGCCGGCGAAGGCGAGGATCGGCTTGCGCGGGCGGTGGAAATCGACCTCCCGCGGGTTGGGGAAGACCTCCGGGTCGTAGTTGCAGGCCGGCAGGACCGAGGTGATCCGGTCGCCTGCCTTCATCTTCACGCCGCGCAGCTCCAGATCCTGCTTGAGGATACGGCCGGAGAAGGTGACGGAGAAGACGCGCAGCAGTTCCTCGACCTGGGCGTTGATGTTGCCCGGATCGCCGATCATCTCGTGGCGCCGCTCGGGATTGCGGGCGAGCCAGTACCAGATGTTGTTCAGCGTGGCATAGACCGTGTCGATCCCGGCGATGAACACGAAGAAGACGAAGCCGAAGATCTCCTTCTCGGAGAGCGGCTCGCCGTTCGGCGCGGCGTGGACGATGCGGCTGATCATGCCCTCGTCGGGGTTCCGGCGCTTCTCGGCGATGGCCGTGTTCAGGTAGTCGCCGATCTCCTTCATCACCCCGATCATCTTGGCCGGGTCCATGTTCTTGAGGAGCTGCACCACCCAGGTCACGAACTGGTCGCGCATGTCCTGCGGCAGGCCCATCAGGTCGAGGAAGACGCAGACCGGCAGCGGCCGGGCGAAGTCCTCGGTGAACTCGCACTCGCCCTTCTCGATAACGGCGTCGATCAACTGGTTGGAGAGCGTGCGGATGCGCTCCTCCCACTTGAGCACGGCCTGCGGATTGACCAGCGGATCGACGATCGCGCGGTACTTGCGGTGGGCCGGCGGATCGATCTCGATCGGCAGGAAATAGAAGTAGTCCTTGGGATCGCGCGGGAACGGCGTCGAGCTGGCCGAGGAGAAATACTCGCCGTGGCGCAGCGCGAAGAAAGCATCCTCGTGCTTGATGAGCTGCCAGGCGTTCTGCATCGGGCCGACGTCGTAGTAGATCGGCGGCAGGGTCTCGTGCATCCGCGGGAAGAACTCGTAGGGGTTCTCGTTGAATTCCGGGCTGAACGGCAAGCCGGTCGAGCGGATCAACTCCTTGGGCACGTGCGGCGGCACGTTGTCCATGCCAGCGAGGCGCGGCAGGGGGAACGGGACCGGGTTCTTCGGATCGTTCTCGGGGATGACGATGGGTGCGGTTGCCATGATCTTCTCTCCCTGGCCGCTCAGTACTGCCGCTCGGGCAGCTCGACGACGAGGCCGTCGAGCTCGGGCGTGATCGCGATCTGGCAGGACAGGCGGCTGGTGGGACGCACCTCGGCCGCCGCGGATTCGAGCATGTCGCGCTCGTCGTCGGAGGATGGGCCGCCGACCTTGTCGGCCCAGGCAGCGTCGACGTAGCAATGGCAGGTGGCACAGGCGAGCCCGCCGCCGCATTCGCCGACGATGCCCTCGACCCCGTTGTTGACCGCGCCGCGCATGACGTTCTCGCCAAGGGGCACGTCGACCTCGTGCCTCGCCCCATCGGCTTCGACGTAGATGACCAACGGCATGATGAAAAACTCCCGATCGATTATGAGAACATTGTTCTCAATGTAGCTGGCCGAGGCGATTCTGTCAACGTCTGCCTGCTGGACCGGGGCGATTCGGCGCGGTAAGGCGGGCGACATGACAGGGGTTGCATCGCCGCGCGAAACCAGGGTCCGGGGGTTCCTGGCGCAGGAAAAAGCCGAGCGGACGCGCATGATCGTGGCCGCCGCCTACGAGCTGATCGACGAAGGCGGGCTGGAGGACCTGACGATCCGCACCGTGCTCAAGCGCACCGGGCTCGCCCGCCGCGCCTTCTACGAGCAGTTCGCGGGCAAGGACGACCTCGTCCTTGCGGTTTTCGAGCAGGCGATGCGCTTCGCCGCCGACATGTATCGCGAGATGGTCGCGCCGCTCGCCGATCCGGTCGAGCGGCTGAAGGCGATCATCCTCTCGATCGGCCACGGCGCCGCGACGCCGGAGGAGGCGACCAGCGGCGAAGGCAGCCGCATGGCCGCCGCGCTCAGCCGCGAGCACCTCCGCCTCGCCGAATCCCGGCCCGACGAGCTGCACCAGGCGCTCCGGCCGCTGATGGCGCTGATCGCCGATCAGCTCGCCGAGGGCATGGCCGCGGGCACGATCCGCCAGGGCGAGCCGGCGCGGCTGGCGGTGTTCATCTACAACCTCGTCGCGACGACCATGCACACCGAGCTGATCGCCCAGGAGGCCACCGGCCCGGCCGGCGAGCGGCGCGACCGCCTGGCCGACGAACTCTGGGAATTCTGCCGCCGGGCGGTGGCGGCTTAGGGGCTCTGCCACCTTATCTCCGATCAGTCCCGTCATGCTGAACTCGTTTCAGCATCCATGGGGCAAAGGCATCCCAGCAGTCTCACCGCCCTCGGTGGGCTAGGTTACACCATGGATGCTGAAACCAGTTCAGCAGACAGATGAGGTTGGCGGAGCGGGGGCGGCAGGAAATGCCCCCCGACCCCCGCCTCAGGCGATCTCGAAGATCCGCGCCTGGTCCTCGGCGCTGGCCGGGTGGCCCGGCTTGTTCGGTCCGGCGATGGTCGTGCGGTGCATCACCCGGGCCTGGTCGGTATAAGGCACGACGCGGTGCATCAGGCCCTCGTTGTCCCAGATCACCATGTCCCCCACCTTCCAGTCGTGGCGATAGACGAAGTCGGGCTGGGCCGCCCACTGGATCAGCCGGGTGAGGATCGCGCGGCCGTGCGGCCCCGGCATCCCGACGATGCCGTCGGCATGGGTGCCGAGCAGCAGCGACTTGCGGCCATCGGCGTGGGTCCAGACCAGCGGCTGCTCCATCACCGCGGCGAGGTTGCGATAGCGTTCGCGGCGCTCCTCGCTCGGATGGCCGTGGACCGGGCGGACCGCCGCCTCGACGCTGTGGATCACCCGAAGGTCGGCATATTCGCGCTTCTCCGCGTCGGAGAGGTGCTCGTAGGCGGCGTAGAGGTTGGCGAACTCGGTCGCCCCGCCGCTCTCCGAGAGGTGCCGCGCCGAGAGGATCGTCGCCTTGGGCAGCGGCTGGTCGATCGTCACCCCGTCGATATGCCAGAAGAAGGTGCCGAGCACGTAGTCGGGCTCGGAGTTGAGGTTGCGGTCCAGCGTGATCTTGTAGACGTCCGGCGTCGAGGCGTCGGAGCCCGGGACCTTGCGGGTGAAGTTGACCCGCGGTCCCATCTTGTCGGTGAAGGCGAGCTGCTCGGCGTCGCTGGCGTGCAGCTCGGGGAAGACCAGCACGCCGCGCTGCTCCAGCGCCGCCTTGATCTGGGCGATGACGTCGTCGTCGCAGAGGTGGGCCTTGTCGACGTGGACGATCCCGCCGACCAGCGGCTTGGCGTTCTCGATGGTGATCTTGGCCATGGCCGGCATCCCTTTCAGTCTATGCTGAACTATGGGACAGCATGGCCACAGCTTCGGCGCCGAGTCCATAGGCGAGTTCATCGCCCATGCGTTTGCGCAGGTAACGGGTCAGGACCGCGCGGGTGTTGCGCAGGGTCGGCAGGCTCAGCCGGGCGAGGTTCGCGGCAAGCTCCCGGGCGCGCGGCAGCAGGGCGTCGGGCGCCAGCACCTCGGCGACGACGCCCAGCCGCTTGGCTTCCTCCGCGCCGATCCGCTCGCCGGTGAGCAGGAAATAGCGGCCCCGGTTCGGCCCGAGCAGCATCGGCCAGACCGTGTGGACGCCGTCCCCCGGCACGGCCCCGCCCGGGACGTGGGCGAGGTCGGCGAACTCGGCGGTCTCGCTCGCCAGGACGATGTCGCAGAGCACGGCGATCTCGGCATGGATCAGCGCCGGGCCGTTGACCGCGGCGATCATCGGGACCGGCACCGCCAGCAGGTTCTCCAGCAGGTCGATCCCCTCCTGGTAGATGCGCGGCCACATCGCGGCGAGGCTCGGCTCGGGATAGCGCTCCTCGGGATCGGAGGCGGCGATGAAGCTTGCGCCGGTGCCGGTCAGGATCACGACCTTGTTGCCCTCGTCTCGCGCGATGTCGGCGAAGGCGCGGCCGAGCTCACAGTGCAGGCTCCGCGTCGAGGTGCCCCATCGCGCCTCGCCGCCGCGGGTGTGCAGGGTGAGCGTCAGGACGCCGTCGTCGCTCCGGGCGAAATGCAGCGTGGCGTAGCGGTCCCGATAGTCCTCCAGCCGCACGCCCGCGCCTCCTATCCGGCTTGCCCGGTCAGATGGGCGACCAGGGCCTTGACCTTCTTCTGCCGCCACTGGGGCAGCGGAGCGACCAGCCAGTAGCCGCGCCGGCAGGGCTCGGGCGGCCCGCCCGCGGCCAGCCGTCCGTCCTTGAGCCAGACGTCCGCAAGCAGGGCCGGGACCCGCGCCATGCCGAGGCCCGAGACCGCGGCCGAGAGGGCCTGGCCCGCATCGCCCACGGTCAGCGGCACCTCCACCTCCTCGCCGGCGGGATGGGGGTCGCCCGGCCAGGCGATCCACGGCCCCTCGCCCACGGTGATCCGCAGCGGCTCGCCCAGGGCGACGCCTTCGAGGTCGCCGGGCCCCTCGGTCCAGCGCACGGCGAGGTCGAGGTTGGCCTCGGTGAAGTCGGTGTTCTCGCCGGGGACGAGGACGAAGCGCACCTCGGGATTGGCGCGGCGGAACGCGGCGATCCGCGGGGCGAGCCAGGCGGCGAAGAAGTCGACCGGCGCGGCGATGGTATAGACGTGGCTCGACTGGCCGGCCTGCATCTCCTGCACCGAGTTCTCGAAGTGGAGGAAGCCGGCGCGCAGCGATTCAAGGCCCGCATTGGCCTCATCGGTCAGCTCCAGCCCCTTGCTGGTGCGGCGGAACAGCACGACGCCCAGCATGTCCTCCAGCGCGCGGATCTGCTGGCCGACCGCGGCGGGCGTGACCGCCAGCTCGTCGGCGGCGCGGGTGAAGGAAAGGTGGCGCGCCGCCGCGTCGAACACCCGAAGGGCGTTGAGGGGAAGGTGCGTGCGCTTCATGACGGCCTCCTATGGCGCGGGAGGCGTCAGGACAAGAATTAAGCGGGGAAATCCGTGGGCCGGTCGGCCTTGGCCGGCGCGGCGAGCGAGAAGAACGGGATCGCCGCTTCCAGCGGGGAGCCGTCCTCCAGCCGGAAGGTGTAGTGCCCCTGCATCGAGCCGTGCGGCGTCGCCAGCGGGCAGCCCGAGACGTAGTCGTGGCTCTCGCCCGGGCGCAGCACCGGCTGCTCGCCGACCACGCCCTCGCCCTCGACGATGTTGACCATGCCGCGCGCGTCGGTGATCCGCCAGTGCCGGGTCATCAGTTGCACGGTCTCGGCCGAATCGTTCTCGATCCGGATGTGATAGACCCAGAACCACTTGCCGGCCTCGATCCGCGACTGCTCGGGCAGGAAATTCACCGCCACCCGGACGGTGATCCCGGCGGTGACCGCGGCGTGCTGGAAGAGTTCCTTCATGACGAATCGGAGCCTAACGCGGTTTACCCCATGCCACAACTCCGCGGCGCGGCGGGACGTTCCCGCGCGCCGTCGGCCGAGCGGCGAAACGGCCGGGAAACCGAAGGCGAAGCCTAGGCCCCGATCGCCTTCAGCCCGCGGTCGAGGTCCTCGATCACGTCCTGCGGATCCTCCAGCCCGACGCTGATCCGCAGCATCCCCTCGGTCACGCCCATGTCGGCGCGGACCTCCGGGGTGAGGCTCGAATGGGTGGTCGAGGCGGGGTGGGTCATCAACGACTTGGTGTCGCCGATGTTGTTCGAGATATCGACCATCTCCAGCGCGTCGAGGAAAGCGTGGGCCGCCTGGCGGCCGCCGTCCAGCTCGAAGGAGAAGACCGAGCCCGCCATCCGCATCTGCCGCTTGACCAGCTCGTGCTGCGGGTGGCTCGGCAGGCCCGGGTGGTTGAGCACGGGGACGCGGGATTCGAGGAAGCGCCCGATCTCCAGCGCGTTCTCAGCCTGGCGGATCGCGCGCAGCTCCAGCGTCTCCAGCCCCTTGAGCACCAGCCAGGCGTTGAACGGCGAGAGCGTCGGCCCGGTGTTGCGCTGGAACGGCAGCAGCTTGGTATTGATGAAGTCGGCCGAACCACAGACCGCGCCGGCGAGGACCCGCCCCTGCCCATCCATCAGCTTGGTCGCGGCATAGGCGACGACGTCGGCGCCGAGGTCGAGCGGGCGCTGGAGCGCCGCCGTGGCGAAGGCGTTGTCGACCACGGTGGTGATCCCGTGCTGCTTCGCCAGGGCGCAGACAGCGGCGATGTCGACCACGTCCATCGTCGGGTTGGCCGGGGTCTCGAAGAAGAAGACCTTGGTGTTCGGCCGGATCGCCGCCTTCCACTGGTCGAGGTCGCGCCCGTCGACCGCGGTGCAGTCGATCCCGAAGCGCGGCAGCAGGTTGTCCGTCACCCAGCGCGTCGGGCCGAAGGCGGCGCGGGCCACGACCATGTGGTCGCCCACGGAAAGCTGGCAGAGCATGGCCGTGCTCATCGCCGCCATGCCGCTCGCCTGGGTGCGGCAGGCCTCGGCCCCCTCGAGCAGGGCGATCCGCTCCTCGAGCATCTGCACCGAGGGGTTCTGGGTGCGCGAATAGGTCATGCCCGGGGCCTTGCCGGCGAAGCGGTCGGCCGGAGTCGCGGCGTCCTCGTAGGAGTAGCCCGAGGTCAGGAAGATCGCCTCGCTGGTCTCGCCCCAGTCGGAGCGCCAGGTGCCGCCGCGCACGGCCCGGGTCGCGGGCCGCCATTTGGCGGTGATCGAGCGGTCTTGTCCGGTGGTGCGTTTCATGGGGGCGCTTTAGGAGCGGGCCGGAAGCGAGGCAAGGCGCGATAAACCGCCGCTGCTTCGCGGGGAGAGGCCATTGCGCCGCCGCCCCGCCCCCTCTATCCGCGCAAGGGATGACGCCTGCTGCCGTCCCACAGCGCGATCCGCTCGGCTGGAGCCTGGCGATCGCCCTCGCCTTCCTGGCGCTGTGCTGGCACCGCCTGGGCATTCCCTCGAAGATCTACTTCGACGAGATCCACTACGTCACCGCGGCGCGCAAGCTGCTCGCCCTGACCCGCGCCAATCCCGAGCACCCCATGCTCGGCAAGGAGGCGATCGCGGCCGCCATCGCCCTGTTCGGCGACCGTCCGCTGGTCTGGCGCATTCCCTCGGCGCTGTTCGGCGTGCTGGGCCTGTTCGCCTTCGGCCGGGCGCTGTGGTGGGCGAGCGGGCGGCGGTTCGCGGCGCTGGCCGGCATGGTCCTCGTCGCCACCGGCTTCCTCTGGTTCATCCAGAGCCGCATCGCCATGCTCGACATGGTCATGGCCGGGCTGGCCATGGTCGCGCTGTGGCAGTTCGCCGCGGCGACCCGGCTGCCCGCGCGACAGGCGCGCTGGCGGCTCGCGGCGACGGGCCTGTGCCTCGGCCTCGCGCTCGGCGCCAAGTGGAGCGTGGCGCCCGTCGCCGTGCTGCCCGGGCTGACCTTCCTCGCCCTGCGGCTCAAGGCCCATGGCTGGCGCTGCTTCACCCGCCAGGAGAGCGGGCCGGTGCCCGGCATCCCGCTGATGGAGGCCGCCTTCTGGCTCGGCGTGCTGCCGCTGGCGGTCTATTGGCTGACCTTCCTGCCGGCGTTCTTCTACGCCAAGGACGCGGTCGATCCGCTCGCCCCGGTGGCCTGGCACCGCTACATGCTCCAGCTCCAGGACAGCGTGGTGAAGCTGCACCCCTATCGCAGCGTCTGGTATCAGTGGATCGCCGACTGGCGCGCGATCTGGTATCTCTACGAGCCGGTCGACGGCAGCCAGCGCGGGATCGTGCTGATCGGCAACCCCTTCTCAATGCTCGCCGGCCTGCCGGCCCTGCTGTGGTGCCTCTGGGCCGGGGTACGGCGCGGGCGGAGCGACGCCCTCGCCTGCGCGCTGCTCTACCTGGCGACGCTGGGCATGTGGGCGGTCTCGGGCAAGCCGATCCAGTTCTATTACCACTACCTGCTGCCGAGCACCTTCCTGATGGCCTGCCTCGCCCTGGCCCTCGACGCCCTCTGGCAACGCGGCGGCCGCTGGCGCTGGCTGCCCCTGGGCGCGCTGGCCGTGGCCTTGGGGATGTTCGCCTATTTCTACCCGATCATCTCGGCGGCGAAGCTGCATCACGGGAAGACGTCCTATGTGCAGTGGATGTGGCTGCGGAGCTGGCGGTAAGCTCCCCTGATCCTCCCGTTCCGGACAGCACCGACATTCCCATCCCCCCACTCCCCTCCCCATTCGCCACCCCCGGGCTTGATCCGGGGTCCCGCTTTCCTTTTCCGACGTCGCGCAGGAAGAAGCGGGGCCCCGGATCAAGTCCGGGGCGACGAGGTGTGGGGGAGGAGGAAAAGGCAGACACGCCTGATCGCCCGCTGGCGACTGCGGGATAACGCCGGGAAAGAATGACGCAGGCGGGAAACGGCCGGCGGTAGGTGCCTGGACCATACAGGCTTGGCTCGGCGTGAATTTGTGCGAACGGCTGGCGGGGCACACCTGGAACCCGCCGGCTCGGCCCTGGGATGGCTAAGGACAGGAGGCGGGTCGGGCTCGCAAGCGGCCGCCTCGGGGCAAGGTCCTTGGCCATGGGAACGGACACTCAGGTCCGCTGAGCGCCGGCCGTTTGTAGCGGAGAGGCAAGGAAGCGAAGCGCTGACCGCCTCCCGCACCCGCTGCGCGCCAGACTGGTGTTGCTATCCACCGATCCGACGGCGGGGCATATAACCCATACGGTTCAATTTGTCAAGCGAAATCGTCATCCCGCGAGGAGTGGGCTAGGCCTTCGTCCGGGGAATGTCCTCCCGCCGCGGGGTGGCGATCGTCGCGATCAGGCCGGCGCGGTCGTCGAGGCGGCTGCGTTGGGTCGCGAGGTCGCGGGCCTGCTGACCGCCGTGGAGCAGCAGGGGACCGTTGGCGATGTTGTCGAGCGCTTCCTGCGCCACGTCCTCGGGCGGCTGCGCGCTGCTGGTGTCCATGCCGAGCCGGCGCATCGCGGGGGTGTCGGTGAAGCCGATCACGTTGTGCAGCACGTCGATGCCCATCGGCTTGCACTCGGCCCACAGCGCCTCGGTGAAGATGCGGCTGAAGGCCTTGGCGCCGGTATAGGCGGCCAGCGTCGCCGAGCCGAGGAAGCTCGACAACGAGCCGGACAGGATGATCCCGCCCCGCCCCCGCGCCTGCATCAGCGCGCCGTAGTGGCGGGCGAACTCGGCCTGGCCGACGACGGTGATGGCGATGACCGAGCGATAGACCTGCGGATCGAGCTCGACGAAGTTGCCGCGCGTATCGTTCGCGCCGGCGTTGTAGATCAGCAGGCCCACGGCGATGTCGTCGGTCGCGGCGCGGACCCTATCGAGCGCGTCGGCCCGGGCGAGGTCGACCGGGACGGTGCGCACCTCGGCGCCCGCCGCGCGCAGCTCCGCCGCCAGGGCTTCGAGCGGCTCGGGCTTGCGCGCGGCGAGGACCAGCCTGAACCCCGCCGCCGCCAGCTTGCGCGCATAGGCGGCGCCGACGCCTTCGGAACCGCCGATCACCAGGGCCCAGGGGCCGTACTTCGCCAAGTCCATCCTACCCTCCTCCTGCCGCCGCGATCCACGACAGCGCCACGCCCTTGACCGCGGCCACGAAGGCGAAGGGGCTGTCGATCAGCGGATAGTGCGTGGTTCCGGGAATCGTGAAGACCACCGTCCGGCCCCCGGACGCCGCGGCGATCGCCTCGGCGGCGGTCTCGTCGGCGACGTGGGTGTGCTCGGAATAGATCGCCGCCGAGCGGCAGGCGAGGTGCCGCAGGGCCCCGGTCAGCTCGAGTGCCAGGGCGATCGTCCCGGCCTGGGCGGGATCGAACTTCGCCGCCCAGCCGCCCGCGACCGGGCGGTAGGAATGGCGCGCGATATGGGCGAGCACATGCGGCGCGTCGATCGGCGCGAGCGGCTCTGGCCGCAGGCGGAAGCGGGCGGCGGCCTGCTCCAGGCTGGGATGGACGTGGAGCGGGCGCGGGGCCGGGCGCTCGCCGCCTTCCAGCGCCTTGACCGCGTGGTCCTTGGCGAGCCGGGCATAGCGCAAGCCGTCGATCGCGATCACGCCGAGCAGGTCGCGGTCGTGGGCGACGGCCGCGCGCAGGGCGAACTGCGCCCCGGCGCTGTGGCCGACGAGCGTCGGCGGCACCATGGCGGCGAGCATCCCGGAATCGGCGCAGACGGCCATGATCTCGGCGACGATCAGCTCGGTGGAATAGGTTTCCCGACGCCCGGAATCGCCGCAGCCCGCAAGGTCGATGGCGACGACATTGAAGCGGTCGGCGAAGAACGGCGCGACATGGTCGTACCAGTGGGCATGGCCGCCGCTGGCCGGGACGAACAGGAGGCCGGGCCGGCCCGGATCGCCCCACTGGAGATAGTGGATCGGGCAGCCAGCGACCTCGACCGAGCGGCTCCGGCCGGGGCTGGCCAGGGCGCGGGCGAACCAGGCGGGCGGCGCGTCCGTCGCCATGCCTAGGCGGGGTGCGCCAGGCGGTCTTGCAGCATGGCCTCGATCTGGCGGCGGGCGACCTTGTTGCTGGGCAGCATCGGCACCTCGTCGCGGCGGATCTGGAGGTAGCGGCGGGGGACCTTGTAGCTCGACAGGCGCTGCCGGAGCTGCGCTTCGATCCCGGCGAAGTCGAGCGCGGCATCCTCGTCGCGCGCGACGACGGCGGCGGCGACCACCTGGCCCCGCTCCGCGTCCGGCAGGCCGACGACATAGGCGTTGTGGACGCCCTCCAGGCTCTGGAGCTCCATCTCGACCTCGGCCGGGGAGACGTTGGAGCCGTTGGTCTTGATCATCTCGCCCGAGCGGCCGGCGAAGTGGACGCGGGCGCCCTCGACCTCGCCCAGGTCGCCGGTGCGGAGGAAGCCGTCGGGGGTGAAGATCGTCTCGCGCGCGATCTTGTGGAGGCCCGGCGTCACCGCGCGGCCGCGGATCTGGATCTCGCCGATGCCGCCCTCGCCGACCGGCCGGCCCTCCTCATCGACGACGCGGACCTCGTAGCCTTCGGCCCAGTGGTCCATCGGCGCGCAGACCGGCCGGCCCGGCGCGCGGTGGACGTCGCCGTAGGAATAGGGGCCCAGCGTCTCGCTCATCCCCAGGCCCCAGTAGGGCCGGGACACGGTGAGCTTGAGGTCCTCCTCCGCCAGGACCGCGCCCATCGAGAAGCGGCTGTTGCTGAGCGTCCGGTCGGCGCAGAGCGTGACCGCGCCGGCCACCCAGTCCGGCATCAGGTACATCATCAGCCCGCCGACCCAGAACATCGGCAGTTGCGCCGTCACCTGCTTGCCGCGTTCCAGCTCCAGCATCCCCGGCAGGTAGTGCGCCCGCTCCAGCGCGGGGCCGTGGTCGTGCTTGACCCCCTTGGGCAGGGCCATCGAGCCGGAGGTGTAGATCTCGACCATCTGGTCGGTCGGATGAACCTCGGCCTCCACCGCTTCCAGCAGGGCGGGATCGACGGTGTCGGCGGCCTCGGTCAGGAAGCCCATGTCGCGGATCGCGGGCGGCAGGCCGCCGCCGTCCGAGACGATCCAGCGCAGGTAGGGCGCGGCGGCGATCCGCAGCTCGGGGTCCGGCGCCGTCCGCAGCTCCGGCAGGGCGTCGCAGAACCGCTCGACGTAGTCGTGGCCGAGCAGCGAGCGCTGGACGATCACCCCGGCGACGTCCGACTGGCGCAGGACCCGGACCAGCTCGTTGGCGCGGATCATCGTGCTGATCGGAATGGCGACCGCGCCGATCCGGGCGATCGCGGCGAAGACCGTGGCGAACATCGGCCCGTTGCCGAAGATGAAGCCGATCCGCGAGCCCTTGCCCACCCCGCGCGCGATCAGCCCGCGCGCGATCCGGGCGGATTCGGCGTCGAGCCCGGCGAAGCCGATCGTCTCGTCGGCCTGCCCCTCGCGCTGGAGGACGACGGCCGGATCGTCGCCATAGGCCGCGGCGGCGGCCCGGATGAGCTGCGGCAGGGTCCGGGCCTGGCGGAGGTCGTCGAGCGCGGTCACGGATATCTCTCCCTCTATTCTGTCGGGCGCCTCGTACCCTCCATCGCCCGCCGCCTCAATGCAATGCGGTCCTGCCCGTTGATTGCCCGCCGGGGATGGCTATTACCATGCGCCATGAGCGGGGACCGCCAGGCAACGGACGAAAGGCGCGGGCGGGCGCGCCTGTTCGCGCACGAGGCGCACCTGCGCTCGATCCTGGAGACGATCCCCGACGCGATGATCGTGATCGACGGGCACGGCGCGATCCTCTCGTTCAGCGCGGCGGCCGAGCGGATGTTCGGCTATAGCGAGGACGAGGTGCTGGGCGAGAACGTCTCGATGCTGATGCCCTCGCCCGACCGCGAGCAGCACGACCGCTACATCGACGACTACCTGGCCACCGGGGATCGCAAGATCATCGGGATCGGCCGCGTCACCAACGCCCGCCACCGCGACGGCGCGACCTTTCCGATCCACCTCCATATCGGCGAGGCGCTGATCGACGGCGAGCGGGTCTTCACCGGCTTCATCCGCGACCTGACCGAGCGCCAGCAGACCGAGCTGCGCCTGCACGACCTGCAATCGCAGCTCGCCCACGTCTCGCGCGTGACGGCGATGGGCACGCTGGCGACCTCGATCGCCCACGAGCTGAACCAGCCGCTGACCGCCGTCGCCAACTATGTCGAGACCTCGCGCGATCTCCTCGAGCACCCCGATCCGGAGACCCTGGAGATCGTCCGCGAGGCCTTGCAGGAATGCGCCGAGCAGTCGGTCCGCGCCGGGCAGATCGTCCGGCGGCTGCGCGACTTCATCTCGCGCGGGGAGAGCGAGCGCCGGGTCGAGAGCCTCAGCCGCGTGGTCAACGAGGCGAGCGCCCTCGCCCTGGTCGACGCCGGGGTGCGGGCGAGCGAGGTCGAGCTGCGGCTCGACCGCCAGGCCGACAAGGTGCTGATCGACCGCATCCAGGTCCAGCAGGTGCTGCTCAACCTGATCCGCAACGCGATCGAGGCCATGGCCGGCAGCAAGGTCCAGCGCCTGCGGATCACCTCGCGCGGGGAAGGCGACGAGGTCCACGTGACGATCGAGGACAGCGGCCCCGGCCTGACCCGCGAGGTCGCCGCGCAGCTTTTCCAGCCCTTCGTCAGCACCAAGGCCGAGGGCATGGGCCTGGGGCTGTCGATCTGCCGCACGATCGTCGCCGGCCATGGCGGGCGAATCTGGGCGGACGCCTCGACATTGGGCGGCACCGCCTTTCATTTCACCCTGATCAACGCCGAGGGGACGGGCGATGCCTGACGAAAAGCGCCTGGTGCATCTGGTCGACGACGACGAGGCGATCCGCCGCTCGGCCAGCTTCATGCTGCGCACCTCGGGCTTCGTGGTGAAGACCTATGCCTCGGGCCTGGAGCTGCTCGACGCCGGCAAGGCGCTGGAGCCGGGCTGCGTCCTGCTCGACGTGCGGATGCCGGGCATGGACGGGCTGGAGGTGCAGCAGGCCCTCCACAAGCGCGGCCCCCGCCTGCCGGTGATCGTGATGACCGGGCACGGCGACGTCTCGGTCGCGGTCCAGGCGATGAAGGCCGGGGCGGTCGACTTCCTCGAGAAGCCATTCGAGAAGGCGAGCCTGCTGGAGGCGCTGGAGGACGGCTTCGCCCGGCTCGCCCAGGCCGGCGCGCGCGCCGCCCGCGCCGACGAGGCGCTGGCCCGGCTCGACACCCTCACCCCGCGCGAGCGCGAGGTGCTGGAGGGGCTGGTCAAGGGCCACCCCAACAAGACCATCGCCTACGACCTCGGCATCAGCCCGCGCACGGTCGAGATCCACCGCGCCAACGTGATGAGCAAGCTGGGGGTGGCGAGCCTGTCCGAAGCCCTGCGCATCGCCTTTGCCGCAGGTCTGGGCGAGCCGCGATCGGAAGCCTGAACTCCCTCCTCTCCAGAGGGGATGTCGGATAGGAAGCGAATGCCACCCCGAATCTCGTCGCCCCGGACTTGATCCGGGGCCCCGCTTTCCTTGTCCGGCGTCGCGCAGGAAGAAGCGGGGCCCCGGATCAAGTCC
>CALLNA010000227.1 GCA_938005655.1 uncultured Novosphingobium sp. | reverse complement strand
GCGCGAGCAGGTGTGCATCTACATGTGCCCCTGGCCGCGCATCCAGACCGCGATGCTCGACGAGAAGTCGCTGATCGTCACCTACAAGGACTGGCGCGGCGAGCCGCGCGGCAGCGTCAAGCAGGCCCGCACCGCCGCCGCCCCGCTCGGCGACTGCATCGACTGCAACCAGTGCGTCGCGGTCTGCCCGACCGGGATCGACATCCGTGAGGGCCCGCAGATCGGCTGCATCACCTGCGCCCTGTGCATCGACGCCTGCGACACGGTGATGGCCCAGGTCGGCCGCCCGCGCGGGCTGATCGACTATGCGACGCTGGAGGACAGTGCGCGGGAGAAGCAGGGCCAGCCGCCCAGCCCGCACTGGAAGCTGATCTGGCACCCCCGGACCCTGGCCTATCTCACCGTCTGGGGCGGGATCGGCCTTGCCCTGCTGTTCGCGCTAGGCGCGCGGCGGCACCTCGACCTGTCGGTCGCCAAGGACCGCAACCCGCCCTACATGCTGCTGAGCGACGGCGCGGTGCGCAACGCCTACACGCTGAAGCTGCGCAACATGGAGGCGCGCCCGCGGACCATGACGGTCACGCTCGAGGGCCTGCCGGGCGGGCGGATGTGGAGCGACGACATGGCCCGCGCCGCCGCCGCCCGCGTGCTGGTGCGCGAGGTTCCCGCCGACCAGACCCAGACCCTGCGGCTCTACGTGATCGCCCCGCCGGGCACGGCCGAGCAGGACCTCGGCTTCACCCTCCACGCGATCGACGACGAGGGCACCACCGACACCGGCAAGACGCGCTTCGATGCGCCGGGAGAAGGACAATGACGGGACGCTTCACCGGACGGCACATGACGGCGATCCTGGTCGCCTTCTTCGGCGTGGTCATCGCGGTCAACCTGGTGATGGCCCGGCTCGCCGGGGCGACCTTCGGCGGGATCGTGGTCGAGAACAGCTACGTCGCCAGCCAGCACTTCAACCGCTGGCTCGACGAGGCCGCGCGCGAGGACGCGCTGGGCCTCCACGCCAATGCCAGCCGCCTGGCCGACGGCCGGGTCGCGGTGACGATCCGGGGCGCGGCCGCGGCGCTCGCCGGAGAGGCCCGCCACCCGCTCGGCCGCCTGCCCGACCGCGACCTAGCCTTCGCGCCGGCCGGCGAAGGCCGCTTCGTCTCGCGCGAGGCGCTGCCCGCCGGGCGCTGGCGGCTGCGGCTGGTCGTGACCTCCGCCGGGCGGACCTGGCGGACCGAGCAGGACCTGTTCTGATGGCCTCCGTTCCGACCGCCGGCGCCCCGCCACCCCGCGCCGAGACCGCCGAGACGGTGCTGATCGTGCCGGGGATGCACTGCGCGGGCTGCATGGCCAAGGTCGAGCGCGGCCTGGGCGAGGTGCCGGGCGTGGTCTCGGCGCGGGTCAACCTCACCGTCCGGCAGGTCGGCATCGTTCACGACCCCGCGATCGCCGCGCCGAGCCTGATCGCCGCGCTGGAGCGGATCGGCTTTGCTAGCCAGCCGCGCGCCGAGGAGCTGGCCCCGCCGCCCTCGGCGGTGAAGCCGCTGCTCCCCGCGGTCGCAGTCGCCGGCTTCGCGGTGATGAACGTCATGCTGCTCTCGGTCGCGATCTGGTCGGGCGCGGACGGGGCGACGCGCGACCTGTTCCACTGGATCTCGGCGCTGATCGCGGTTCCGGCGATCGTCTTTTCCGGCCGTCCCTTCTTCGCCTCGGCCTGGCAAGCGCTCCGCCGAAGGCGGACCAACATGGACGTGCCGATCTCGATCGGGGTGACGCTGGCGACCGGCCTCAGCCTCTATGAGACCGCCGTGGGCGGTCATGTCGCCTGGTTCGACGGCACCCTGATGCTGCTGCTGTTCCTGCTCGCCGGGCGGACGCTCGACGCAGCGATGCGCGACCGCGCGCGCGCCGGGGTCGACGCCCTGCTGCGCCAAGCCGCGCCCGGGGCGATGGTGGTCAAGGACGGCGACGTCGCCTGGCTTCCGGCGGGCAACCTCGTGCCCGGCATGATCATGCGCGTCGCGGCGGGCGAGCGGCTCGCCGCCGACGGGGCGATCGTGCGCGGCGCGAGCCGCTTCGACCAGTCGCTGCTGACCGGCGAGAGCGCACCGGTCCTGCTGACCGACGGGGCGCTGGTCCACGCCGGGACGCTCAACCTCGAAAGCCCGGTCGACGTGAAGCTCAGCGCCGCCGGGCGCGACACCTCGCTCGCCGAGATCGCGCGGCTGATGGAGGCCGCCGGGCAGGCGCGCTCCGGCTATGTCCGCATCGCCGACCGCGCCTCGCGCTGGTACGCCCCGGCGGTCCACACCCTGGCCCTGGCCAGCTTCGTCGGCTGGATGGTCCTGGGCGCGGGCCTGCACCAGTCGCTGGTGATCGCCATCGCCGTGCTCATCATCACCTGCCCCTGCGCGCTCGGCCTCGCCGTGCCGGTGGCCCAGGTCGTCGCCAGCGGCGCGCTGATGCGCGCCGGGATCATGGTCAAGGACGGCAGCGCGATCGAGCGCCTGGCCCGGGTCGACCGCGCCCTGCTCGACAAGACCGGGACGCTCACCCTCGGCCGCCCGGTGCCCGATCCCGCGGCGCTGGCCGCCCTGTCCGAGCCCGCCGCGGCGGTGGCCCTCGCCCTCGCCTCGCACAGCCGCCATCCGCTCTCCCGCGCGCTGGCCGAGGCGCTGACCGCGGCGGGCCATCGCGCCGCCGAGCTGGAGCAGGTCGCCGAGACCCCGGGCCAGGGCGTCTCCGCCCTGTGGCGCGGCCGCGCCGTAGCCCTGCGCCGGCCGGACGGCGGCGCGGGCATGGCGACCGCGCTCGATCTCGCCGGGGAGCCGATCCGCCTGATCGCCTTCGCCGACCGCCTGCGGCCCGATGCCCAGGCCGCCCTGGCCGACCTCCGCGCGCTCGGGATCGAGGCCTCGATCCTCTCCGGCGACAACGCCCCCGCCGTCGCCGAGGTCGCCCGCGCCACCGGCCTCTTCGCCCAGAGCAGCGCCTCGCCCGCCGACAAGCTGGCGGCGGTCGCCGCGCGCCGCCATGGCGGCCACCGGGTGCTGATGGTCGGCGACGGGCTCAACGACGGCCCCGCCCTCGCCGCCGCCGACGCCTCGATCGCGCCGGGCACGGCGAGCGACGTCGGGCGGCAGGCGGCCGACCTCGTGTTCCTCGGGGATTCGCTCGTCGCCCTGCCCCGCGCGGTCCGCGCCGCACGGCGGACCATGCGCGTGGTGCGGCAGAACTTCGTCCTCGCCATCGGCTACAACGCGCTGGCCGTGCCGCTGGCGATCCTCGGCCTGGTCACGCCGCTGCTCGCCGCGGCGGCGATGTCGACCTCCTCGCTGATCGTCATTGCCAACTCGCTGCGCCTGGTCAGGGCGGCGCGATGACCAGCCTGGTCATCACCATCCCGATCGCCCTGGTCATGGGCCTCGTCAGCCTCGCCGCCTTCTTCTGGGCGCTGCGCCGCGACCAGTTCGAGGACCTCGAAGGCGCGGCCAACCGCATCCTGATCGACGACGAGGACGAGATGGAGCAGGCCGAGGCCGACGACGGGCAGGACCGGATCTAGGCCCATGCGCGGGATGACGCTCCTCGCCCTCGTCGCGCTGGCCCCGGCCGGGGCGAACGCGGCAGAGTGGGCCGTTCCGCCGATGATCGTGAGCCTGTGCGGCGGCGATGGCGTGACGCGCCTCGCCGCCCTGCCCCTGCCGCAACCCGCCACCCCTCGCGACGATGGGGAGCGGCAGCGCTGCCCCAAGGGCTGCCACGCCGGCGCCTCGCGCAAGCGGGAGTTTCGTCCCATCCGGGCTTGATAGCCCGGAACTTCGGCCGAAACGGAGCCAATTGCCCCCCGCGCCAAAAGCGAATGCGATAGACAGGTCCCGACTTCGCGGGAGGGGGTGGAAATGGGCTCGGACCGGGCACTGTCGCTGCTGGACCAGATGCTGTGGACGGCCTTCGTCGTCGCCGGCCCGATCCTCGGCGCCGTGCTGATCGTCGGCGTCCTCATCAGCGTGCTCCAGGTGGCGACGCAGATCCAGGAAATGACGCTGACCTACGTGCCCAAGCTGCTCGCCTCGGGCCTGCTGCTGGCCTTCCTCGGGCCGTGGATGGTCGGACGGCTCACCCAGTTCGCGCAAGGGCTGTTCCTCGCCATTCCCTCGCTGGCGCGCTGAGGGGAACCGGCCGCGCCGTGGACGCCCTGCTCGCCGACCTGACCCGCGTCCTCCTCGTCACGCTGCGGATCGGGCCGCTGTTCGCCTTCGCCCCGCCCTTCACCCTGCTGCGGATGCCGCGCCCGATCCGCCTGCTGCTGGTCCTGGCGGTCTCCGCCACCCTGCTCCGGCTCGCCCCCGCGACGGAGACGGGCGCGGCGGCGGGCTTCGGCCTCGCCGCCATGGGCGAGCTGTCGCTGGGGATCGCGCTGGCCCTCGCGCTCCAGCTCGCCTTCGCGGCGGTCGGCATGGCCGGGCGGGCGCTCGACATCCAGGCGGGCTTCGGCCTCGCCTTCCTGATCGATCCGACGACCCGGGCGCAGACCCCGCTGATCGGCGCGATCCTGACCTATGCCGCGGCCGCGGTGTTCTTCGCGACGGGCGGACCCTACGACGTGCTCGCCGCGCTCGCCCTGTCCTTCACGCGGATTCCGCTCGGCCAGGCGCTGGTCGCGCGCGCGCCGGACGACCTGCCCGCCCTCCTCGCC
>CALLNA010000226.1 GCA_938005655.1 uncultured Novosphingobium sp. | reverse complement strand
GCCCGACCACCCGACAGTGTAGGCTCTGGGTGGTCGGGCCGGGGGAGTGGGCCGGCACCGCTTCCAAGCCAATGCATCAGGGTCTAGAGCCGGCGGTACATCACGAAGGCGTCGACCTCGCCCTCGCGCGGATGGACGAAGGCGCCCGGCAGGGTGCCGACGATGGCGAAGCCCAGCGACTGCCACAGCCGCACGGCGCGGGTATTGGCGCTGACCACGAAGTTGAACTGCATCGCCCGGAACCCGCGAGCCCTGGCATGGTCCAGCGAGTGCTCGCACATCCGCCGCGCGATCCCGCGCCCGCTCGCCGCCGCGGCGGTCATGTAGCCGCAGTTGGCGACATGCGCGCCGCCGCCGGCCTGGTTGGCGCGCAGGTAGTAGGTGCCGAGGACCTCGCCATCCTCCTCGGCGACGAAGGTCTCCTTGTCCGGCGCGGTCCAGTAGGCGACGGCCTCGGCCTCGCCCAGCGCCGGATCGAGCGCATAGGTCGCGCCCTCGCGGATCGTCGGCAGGATGATCGCGGCGATGGCGGCATGGTCGCGCGGCTCGGCGGGGCGGATATGCATGGATGCCGGATAGACCGTGACGCGGCGGGAGGCCAGCTTGCGCGCCGGAGCCGGCAGGCCGTGCGGGGCTCGCGCTTCGGCCGGCGGCGGAACGCGCCCCGCCATTGCAATCGCGCCGCTCGCCCCTATATTGGCCGTGCTACCAGTCGCAGATCGATGGTTCCTGGCGCTTTGCGGCCCCTCTTTCCTTCATTCGCAGCTCTCGGCACGAGCGGGCCGGCAGTCGGCTCGTCAACAGAAGGAAAGACAACATGCCCATCGGCACCGTGAAGTTCTTCAATACCGACAAGGGTTACGGCTTCATCCAGCCCGACGACGGCGGCAACGACGCCTTCGTCCATATCAGCGCCGTCCAGAGCGCCGGACTCCAGACGCTCGATAGGGAACAGCGCGTTTCCTACGAACTCGAGCAGGACCGGCGCGGCAAGACCAGCGCCGTGAACTTGCAGAACGCCTGACCCGGAGCGGGGCGGCTGACTTCCGCCCCGTCCACCCTCCACGAGGAGAGGATCGATGAGCCAACGCGATTTCTACCTGTCCCGCGCCGAAGAGGCCCGGATGGGAGCCGACGCGGCCGTTCTCGCCAATGTCCGCGACCGCTGGCTCCGCGCCGAAGCCGCCTGGACCGAGATGGCCGAGCGCGTCGCCCGCACCGAAGCCGCCCGCACCGAACGGGACCGGGCGGCCCTGCCAACTACTTGAACAAGAATAGAAAGATTGCATGATTAGTTATCGGCCGCACGTCGCGGCAAAAAGCTCCCGGGTCGCCAAGCGCGATCCCCGGCCCAAGGCCGAAACCCACCCCAGGCCCAACGTCGATCCGGTCGCCTATGCGGCGGCGCTCGAAGTCCTCGGCTGACCCGAAAGGAAGGGCGCGGCCGGTTCAGGCGGCGTCCTCGATCCGCTCCATCTCCTCGTCCGACAGGCCGAAATGGTGGCCGACCTCGTGGACCACGACATGGGTCACGAGGTCCTCCAGCCCGACCCCGGTCTCGCGCCATTCGTCGAGCAGCGGCTGGCGGTAGAGCGAGATGACGGGCGGCATCTCGCCCGAGACCCAGATCGACTGCTCGTCCAGCGGTCGCCCATGGTAGAGCCCGGTCAGGTCCCACGGATCGTCGATGCCGAGCGCGTCGAGCGTCTCGCGGTCGGCGAACTCCTCGATCCTGATCCGCACCCCGTCGAGATGCTCACGGAACTGCGCGGGCAGGGCGGCCATCGCCTTGCGGGCGAGGCGTTCGAAGGTGGCCGTGTCGGGATCGGTCATGGGAACAAGATAGGGCGCCTTGCCGCAACGAGAAAGGGCGCGCCTCGCGGCGCGCCCTTCGTCTTGTCGCGAGGCCGTCGGCTCAGCGCGGCAGTTCGGTGGTGCCCATCAGCGCCAGATCGACCGCGCGGGCTGCCTGGCGGCCTTCGCGGATCGCCCAGACGACCAGCGACTGGCCGCGGCGCATGTCGCCGCAGGCGAAGATCTGCGGGTCGCTGGTCCGGTAGTCGACCACGTTCGCCGCCACGTTGCCGCGGCCGTCCAGCTCGACGCCGGCCTGGTCGAGCAGGCCCTGCTTGCGCGGGCCGAGGAAGCCCATGGCGAGGAAGATCAGGTCGGCCTGGAGCGTGAACTCGCTGCCCGGCACTTCCTTCATGGAGCCGCCGTCCCACTCGACGCGGACGCATTCGAGGCCGGTCACGGCGTTCTCGCCCACCACGCGCCGGGTCAGGATCGCCCAGTCGCGGTCGACGCCTTCCTCGTGGCTGGAAGAGGTGCGCAGCTTGAGCGGCCAGTTCGGCCAGGTCAGCGCCTTGTTCTCCTTCTCGGGCGGCTTGGGCATGATCTCGATCTGCGTGACCGAGGCCGCGCCCTGGCGGTTCGAGGTGCCGACGCAGTCCGAGCCGGTGTCGCCGCCGCCGATGACGATGACGTGCTTGCCGGTCGCCAGGATCGAGCCCTGCGGCGCGGCGCGCAGCTCGTCGTCGCCGGCGTTGCGCTTGTTCTGCTGGGCGAGGAAGTCCATCGCCAGGTGGACGCCCGGCAGCTCGGCGCCGGGAATCTCCAGCCGGCGCGCGTCCTCGGCGCCGCCCGACAGGACGATGGCGTCGAAGTTCTCCTTCAGCGAGGCGACCGAGACGGTCACGCCGACCTCGGTCGAGGTGCGGAACTGAACCCCTTCCGCCTCCATCTGCGCCATGCGGCGGTTGATGAGGTGCTTCTCCATCTTGAAGTCGGGGATGCCGTAGCGGAGCAGGCCGCCGACGCGGTCGTTCTTCTCGAACAGCGTGACCGAGTGGCCGGCGCGGGCGAGCTGCTGGGCGGCGGCGAGGCCGGCGGGACCCGAGCCGACCACGGCGACCCGCTTGCCGGTGCGCTGCGCCGGGACCTGCGGGGCGATCCAGCCGTTCTCCCAGCCCTTGTCGACGATCGCGCATTCGATCGACTTGATCGTCACCGGCTGGTCGATGATGTTCAGCGTGCAGCTCGCCTCGCAGGGGGCGGGGCAGATGCGGCCGGTGAACTCGGGGAAGTTGTTGGTCGAGTGGAGGTTGACCAGCGCGTTGCGCCAGTCGTCCTCATAGACCAGGTGGTTCCAGTCGGGGATCTGGTTGTTCACCGGGCAGCCGTTGTGACAGTACGGGATACCGCAGTTCATGCAGCGGGAGGCCTGGGCGCGCAGGTCCGGCTCCGGCAGCGGAACGATGAACTCCTTGTAGTGCTTCAGCCGCTCCTTGGGATCGGTGTAGGTGCGATCGTGGCGATCAAGCTCGAGAAAGCCGGTTTCCTTGCCCATCTTCTAACGTAGCCCCAATTATTCCGCGGCCACCGAAGCGGCTTCGCGCCGCTCGGCCTCGAGTTGCTGCAATGCCTTGGCGTAGTCGCGCGGCATGACCTTGACGAAGTGCTTCAGCGCATTGTCCCAATCGTCCAGCAGGGCGCGGGCGCGCTTGCTGCCGGTGTGGAGATGGTGGCGCTCCAGCAGGACGCGCAGGCGCTCGGCGTCGTGGCGAAGCATGTCGCCCATGCCGTTGTCGTGGACGCCGTTGGTGCGCTGCTGCGGACGCCCCGTTCCATCCTCCTCGTCGCGCGCCGCCGAGACCGGCAGGACGTCGACCATCGACGGATTGCACAGGTCCATGAAGGCCGCTTCGGGGTTGTAGACGTAGGCGACGCCGCCCGACATGCCCGCCGCGAAGTTGCGTCCGGTCTTGCCGAGGACGACGACCACGCCGCCGGTCATGTATTCGCAGCCATGGTCGCAGCAGCCTTCGACCACCGCGACGGCACCCGAGTTGCGCACCGCGAAGCGCTCGCCGGCGACGCCGTTGAAGAACGCCTCGCCCGCGATCGCGCCGTAGAGCACGGTGTTGCCGACGATGATGTTCTCGGTCGGCTCGCGGTCGACGTGGCTCGGCTGGCGCACGATCACGCGGCCGCCCGACAGGCCCTTGCCGACGTAGTCGTTGCCGTCGCCGGTCAGGTCCAGCGTCACGCCGTGGGCGAGGAAGGCGCCGAACGACTGGCCCGCGACGCCGGTCAGGCGGACGTTGATCGTGTTGTCGGGCAGGCCGGCATGGCCGTACCGCTTGGCGACCTCGCCCGAGAGCATGGCGCCGACCGTGCGGTTCACGTTGATGACCTTGCGCTCGATCACCACGGCCTGGCGGTTGTCGAGCGCGTCGGCCGAGGCGGCGATGAGGTCCTGATCGAGCGCGGCTTCGAGCCCGTGGTCCTGGCGCTGGGTCCAGTTGAGCGACGGCCCTTCGCCGAGCGGCGCCTGGTAGAGCAGCTTCGACAGATCGACCCCTTCCGCCTTCCAGTGACGGACCGCCTTGCGCGCGTCGAGCCGGTCGACCCGGCCGGTCATCTCCGCGACGGTGCGGAAGCCCATCTCGGCCATGATCGCCCGCAGCTCCTCCGCGACGAAGAAGAAGTAGTTGATCACGTGCTCGGGCGCGCCGGTGAAGCGCGCGCGCAGCACCGGGTCCTGCGTCGCGACGCCGACCGGGCAGGTGTTGAGGTGGCA
>CALLNA010000225.1 GCA_938005655.1 uncultured Novosphingobium sp. | reverse complement strand
GGCGCTCGTCGCGCTGATCCTGCCCTCGATCAGCCCGAAGTTCGCGGCCCTCGAACGCAGCGGCGGGCGCGGCGGGGTGGAGCGCTTCGCGATCATGCTGAGCGTGGTCGCCCTGCCGCTGCTGTGCTTCGGCTGCGCGCTCAGCGTCTGGGTGGAGAGCACCGCGCTCGCAGAATGGAGCCGGCTGCTCGGCGTGGCGGTGATGGCGGGCGTCTCGGCCTCGATCCTGCTGACCGGCCGCCTGCCGTCGCTGCTCGCCTGTCAGGTCGGCCTGTGGACGGGAATCGCCTTTTCCGAAGGCTCGGCCGCCTCGGTCGGCCTGCTGCTCTGCGGTTTCGCGACCAGCGTGTTCCTCGCCTTCTACTATTCGCGTCAGCAAAAGACCGCCGCCGCCCATCACCGCCGGCGCGAGCACGCCCAGTTCCGCGCCGAGGAGTTCCTCGCCGAATACGAGAACAGCGGGCAGGGCTGGTTCTGGGAGACCGACCCGGACGGCGCGATCTCCTACGTCTCGCCGCTGATCGGTGAGGTCCTGGGGCGGCGCCCGGAGGACCTGCTCGGGCGGCCCTTCACCGAGCTGTTCATCCTGGAGACCGCCAGCCAGTGCAGCCTCTCGTTCCACCTCGCCGCGCGCTCGCCGTTCCAGGAGGTCGCGGTGCGGGCGGCGACCACGGGCGAGGAGAAGCTGTGGTCGGTCAACGGCCGCCCGGTCTATGACGACCGCGACACCTTCCTCGGCTTCCGCGGCTCGGGCAGCGACCTGACCGAGCGGCGGCGCTCGCTGCACGACACGTCCCGCCTCGCGCGCACCGATTCGCTGACCGGCCTGTCCAACCGCTTGCAGATGTCGCGGACGCTGGACAAGATCCTCGCCGCGCCGCAGCAGGAACGCCGCGCCTGTGCGGTGTTCCTGATCGACCTCGACCGCTTCAAGCAGGTCAATGACACGCTCGGCCATCCGGCGGGCGACGCCCTGCTCAAGGCCGTGGCCCAGCGGCTCATCGCCGCGGTCGGCAGCCGGGGGAGGGTGGGCCGGCTCGGCGGCGACGAGTTCCAGGTGATCCTGCCCGGCCGCGCCCCGCGCCAGGACCTCGCCGACCTCGCTCGGCGGATCATCGCCGGCCTGTCCGAGCCCTATTCGATCGAGGGCGCGCGGGTCGTCATCGGCGCCTCGGTCGGCATCGCCCTCGCGCTGGAGGACGGCGCGACCTCCGAGGCCCTGGTCCGCAACGCCGACATGGCGCTCTACGCGGCCAAGGACGCGGGCAAGGGCTGCCACCACTTCTACGCCGCCGACCTCCACAGCGACGCCGAGGAGCGCCGCCAGCTGGAGCACGACCTGCGCGAGGCCGTGGCCCAGGGCGGCCTCGCCCTCTACTACCAGCCGGTGGTCGAGACCGCGACCGAGCGGATCGTCGGCTTCGAGGCCTTGCTGCGCTGGAACCACCCGGCGCGCGGCGCGATCTCCCCGGCGCGGTTCGTGCCCATCGCCGAGGACGCGGGCATCATCGCCCAGATCGGCGAATGGGCGCTGCGCACCGCCTGCCACGACCTGGCGACTTGGCCCGAGGAGGTCCGGGTCGCGGTGAACGTCTCGGCGCTCCAGTTCGCCAATCCCGCCCTGCCGGGCATCGTCACCAGCGCTCTGGCCTCGGCCGGGGTCGACCCGGCGCGGCTCCAGCTCGAGATCACCGAGAACGTCTTCCTCAATGACAGCGAGGGGACCGAGGCGATGGTCGCCGCGCTCAGGCGGATCGGCGTCAGGCTGGCGCTCGACGACTTCGGCACTGGCTATTCCTCGCTCGGCTGCCTGCGCCAGGCCTCGTTCGACGTCATCAAGATCGACCAGAGCTACCTGCGCGGCGCGGCCGCCGCCGACAGCCGCAACGCCGCGATCATCGCCTCGATCGTCGGCCTGGCTCGGACGCTGGGTATGGGGACCACCGCCGAAGGCGTCGAGACGGCCGGCGAGTTGGCGCTGGTCCGGATGCTTGGGTGCAGCCATGTCCAGGGCTATGTCTACGAGAAGCCGCTCTGCCTGGCCGAGGCGACGCAGCGCCTGGCGACGGGGCTGGCCCCGGTCGCCGTGCCGCCGCTGAGCATGGCGGGCGAGGGCATGTCGCCCGCGCTGATGCGGGCCGGCTAGCCGGCGATTCTTAGTAACATTCCCTAGGCCGCTTAGCGTTTTGGAAACCATGTTGGGCCTAGGACCTGTCGCGAAGCATTTTTGCAGACAGGGCAAGACGTGTCGGCGGACAGGAATTCGAAGATCGGCAAATTGCGCGGGCTGCTCGCGCGCGGGGCGGGCGACGAGGCCTGGCAAGGCCCGCAGTCGACCATCGAGCGCCAGCAGGCGCTGCTCCTGTTGCAGGACTACGAAGCCTCGGGGCAGGGCTGGTTCTGGTCGACCGATGCCCAGGGGCGCGTGACCTACATCTCCGATTGCGTCACGCAGAAGCTGGAGCGGCCCCATGCCGAGGCGCTCGGCCAGCCGTTCCATTCGCTGTTCATCCTCGAACGCGACGAGGACGACATGGTCGAGCGGACGCTGCCGTTGATCCTCAGCACCCGCAAGACCTTCTCCGAGCTGTCGGTGCGCGCCGCCTGCGATAACGAGGAAGTGTGGTGGTCGATCTCGGGTCGCCCGCAATACGACGAGGCGGGCGAGTTCGTCGGCTTCCGCGGCAACGGCAGCGACGTCACCGCCAGCCGCCGCACCCAGAAGGACGCCGCCCGCCTGGCGATGTACGATTCGCTGACCGGCCTCTCCAACCGCCACCGCATGGCGCAGCGCCTGACCGCGACGCTCCAGGCCTATCAGGCGGCCAAGCGTTCCTGCACCCTGCTGATGATGGACCTCGACCGCTTCAAGGCGGTCAACGATACCCTCGGCCACCAGGCGGGCGACGAGCTGCTCAAGCAGGTCGCGCAGCGGCTGCGGCAGGTGATGAAGGAGCCCGGCGCGGAGATCGGCCGGCTCGGCGGCGACGAATTCCAGATCATGCTGCCCGACATCGACGACCGCGGCCGCCTGGGCGAGATCGCCAAGACCCTGATCTCGATGGTCTCGCAGCCCTATTCGGTCGACGGCGCGCGCTGCGTGATCGGGGCCTCGGTCGGCATCGCGATTGCGCCCTACGACGGCATCGGCAGCGAGGAGCTGGTCCGCAACGCCGACCTCGCGCTCTATGCCGCCAAGGGCGGCGGGCGCGGCCAGTTCCGCTTCTACGCCAACGACCTCCACCGCGAGGCCGAGCGCCGCCGCCGGATCGAGGAAGACCTGCGCGACGCCCTGCCCAAGGACCAGATGTGGCTGGCCTACCAGCCGGTCGTCTCCTGCGCGGACAACAAGGTCGTCGCCTTCGAGGCGCTGCTGCGCTGGGCGCATCCCGAGCTGGGCGACGTGTCCCCGGCGCTGTTCGTCCCCATCGCCGAGGAATGCAACCTGATCTCCGCCTATGGCGACTGGGCGCTGCGCAAGGCCTGCGAGGAGGCCGCGCAGTGGCCGGGCAACGTGCGGGTCGCGGTCAACGTCTCGACCACGCAGTTCGGCAATCCCAACTTCCTCGGCTCGGTCACGCAGGCGCTCGCCAATTCGGGGCTGGAGCCCGAGCGGCTCGAGCTGGAGCTGACCGAGAGCATCTTCCTCGGCGACGATGCCGACGTGGCCAAGACCTTCAACTCGCTGAAGATGCTCGGCGTCAGGCTGGCGCTCGACGACTTCGGCACGGGCTATTCCTCGCTCGGCTACCTGCGCAAGGTGGCCTTCGACAAGATCAAGATCGATCGCGGCTTCATCGAGGGCGTGACCGAGCCGAACAGCCGCAACGCCGCGATCGTCAAGTCGGTGGTCTGCCTGGCCGAGGGCCTGGCGGTGGACACGACCGCCGAAGGGGTCGAGGCGCACGACGAGCTCAACCGGATGCGCGAGCTGGGGATCAAGACGATCCAGGGCTTCATCTACTCGAAGCCCGTCTCCGGCGAGGAGGTGCGCGAGGCGATGCAGAACGGGGAATGGACGATCGAGCCATCCGGCCCCGACCGCTACCGCACCGACCGCCGCACCGTGCTGCTCAAGGTCGGGCTGATTCACGAGGATCACCGCTACGACGCGACCATGCGCAACCTCTCCAAGAGCGGCGCGCTGATCGAGGGGCTGATCGACGTGCCGCAGGGGACCCAGTTCGTGGTCGACTTCGGCGAGGGCCAACTCGCCGTCGCGACCGTCCGGCGCACCGCCGGCACGATGCAGGGCCTGGAGTTCGAGGTTCCGCTGGTCGACGACGGCGCCGGCGGCCTCTGCACCCGTCACCGCGTCTCGCCCTACATGCTCGCCCAGGCCGGAATGCCGCTCGCCGCCCTGCCGCCGGGCCAGTATCCGCTGACCGGGCAGGGGCCTGCGGGCTTCAGCCTGCCCCGCTTCGCACATATCGACGACCAGGGCCGGGTCGGGCAAAGGGCCATCGCCTAAGCCTGCTGACAGTTCGGCGGCGCGCTGCTAACGGCGCGCGATGACCGAACTCGCCAAGATCCGCAATTTCTCGATCATCGCCCATATCGACCATGGCAAGAGCACCCTGGCCGATCGGCTGATCCAGTTCACCGGCGGCCTCTCCGAGCGCGAGATGAGCGCGCAAGTGCTTGATAACATGGACATCGAGCGCGAGCGCGGGATCACCATCAAGGCCCAGACCGTGCGCCTGTCCTACACCGCCGAGGACGGCGAGACCTATCAGCTCAACCTGATGGACACCCCCGGTCACGTCGACTTCGCCTATGAGGTCAGCCGCAGCCTTGCCGCCTGCGAGGGGGCGCTGCTGGTGGTCGACGCGGCGCAGGGGGTCGAGGCCCAGACGCTGGCCAACGTCTACCAGTCGATCGAGCACGACCACGAGATCGTGCCCGTCATCAACAAGATCGACCTCCCCGCCGCCGAGCCAGAGAAGGTCAAGGCCGAGATCGAGGAGGTCATCGGCCTCGACGCCAGCGACGCCGTCCTCACCTCGGCCAAGTCCGGCATCGGCATTAGGGAAGTGCTGGAGGCCGTCGTGCGCCGCATCCCCCCGCCCAAGGGCGACCGCCAGGCCCCGCTCAAGGCGATGCTGGTCGATTCCTGGTACGACCCCTACCTCGGCGTCGTCATCCTCGTCCGCGTCATCGACGGCGTCGTCAGGAAGGGCCTGAACGTCAAGTTCATGGCCGGCGGCACCGAGCACCTGATCGACCGCGTCGGCTGCATGCGCCCCAAGATCGAGCAGCTCGACGAGCTGGGCCCCGGCGAGATCGGCTTCATCACCGCCCAGATCAAGGAGGTCGCCCAGGCCAAGGTCGGCGACACCATCACCAGCGTCAAGGGCGGCGCCACCGAGCCGCTGCCCGGCTTCAAGGAAGTCCAGCCGGTGGTCTTCTGCGGCCTGTTCCCGGTCGACGCCGCCGACTTCGAGAAGCTGCGCGAATCCATCGCCAAGCTGCGCCTCAACGACGCCTCCTTCTCCTTCGAGATGGAGTCCAGCGCCGCCCTCGGCTTCGGCTTCCGCTGTGGCTTCCTCGGCCTGCTCCACCTGGAGATCATCC
>CALLNA010000224.1 GCA_938005655.1 uncultured Novosphingobium sp. | reverse complement strand
GGCCTCAGTCTTCCTGCGCGATCGTGACCCGCAGGCCCGCCAGGACGCCGGTCACGGGAACCTGGCACGACAGGCGCGAATATTCGTTGCGGTGATCCGAGCTGTCGAGCAGGTCGTTCTCGTCCTCGGACATCGCGGGCAGCTTGTCCATGTAGGCCGGGTCGATGTGGACGTGGCAGGTCGCGCAGGAGCAGCAGCCGCCGCACAGCGCGAGCAGCTCGTCGAAGCCGCTGTCGCGGATCACTTCCATCAGGGTGCGGCCTTCGGGCGCTTCGATGGCCTTTTCCGAACCCGACTGGTCGACAACGGTGATCTGCGGCATTGGATGGTTTCTCCGGAACGGGGCGCTCTATCCGCGCTTTGGCGCGGCTGCTAATCGCTGCGCCGGCGATTTGCAAGACGCGGGTCAGATAAGAGGTTTGGTGGCGTGAGACTTGGCGCAGAAGCGATACGATACTCATTGGATCATATTTCCGCAAGAGAGCCGGTGATCGCCCAGGCGGTCGCGCGGGTCGGCTATCCCCCGCCGCGCATCCGCCCGCACGGCTACCCGACGCTGCTGCGGACGATCGTCGGCCAGCAGGTCAGCGTCGCGGCGGCGGCCTCGGTGTGGAACCGGCTGGAGGCGCTGCTCGGCGAGGGCGCTCCGCCGGCCGAGCTGCTCGCGGCCGATTTCGACGCCCTGCGCGGCTGCGGCCTGTCGCGGCAGAAGCAGGGCTATGCCCGCTCGCTGGCCGAGCTGGTGACGAGCGGCGCGCTCGACCTCAACGCCCTGCCAGAGGACGACGAGGAAGCGATCCACCAGCTCACCCGGATCAAGGGCATCGGCCGCTGGTCGGCGGAGATCTACCTGCTGTTCGCGGAAGGGCGCCCCGACATCCTCGCCGCGGGCGACCTCGCCATCCAGGCCGGGCTCCACCGCATGTTCGACCTGCCCGCGCGTCCGTCCGAGAAGGAGGTCCGCGCCATGGCCGAGGCGTGGCGGCCGCATCGCGGGGCCGTTACCTTGCTCACCTGGCATTGCTACAACAATCCGGCTCTGTAACATTGCGGGCGGAGGAAGCGCCCGGCGTGCCGAAATCGATCTTCATCACCGGCGGCGGCTCCGGCATCGGCCGGGCCATGGCGCGGCACTTCGCCGCCCGGGGCTGGTTCGTCGGCCTGGCCGACATCGACGGCGCGGGGCTGGCCGGAACCGCCGCCCTGCTGCCCGAAGGCCAGAGCTCCAGCCACCGCCTCGACGTGCGCGATCCCGCCGAGTGGGACCGCGCCCTGGCGGACTTCGCCGGGGTCGCCGGGCGCATCCACGTCGTCGCGAACAATGCCGGCGTCGCCCACGGCGGGCCCTTCGCGGACAACACCCGGGCCGAGATCGACCATCTCGTCGACGTCAACTTCCGCGGCGTCGCCTATGGCGCGCAGGCGGCCTATCCCCACCTCAAGGCGAGCGCGCCCGGCTCCTGCCTGCTCAACACGGCGAGCGCGGCGGCGCTCTACGGCGCGAGCGGGCTGGCGGTCTATTCGGCGACCAAGTTCGCGGTCCGCGCCCTGACCGAGGCGCTCGACGGCGAATGGACGGAGGCGGGCATCCGGGTCCGCTCGATCATGCCGGGCTTCATCGACACCCCGCTGCTGCACGGCCCGGCCGGCGCGGCGAGCAACGGCTCGAAGCGCGACGCGGTGGTCGCCGCCGGCCTCGAGTTCACCCCGGTCGAGGCGGTCGCCCAGGCCGCCTGGGATGCGGTCCACGGCGCACGGCTCCATACCCTGGTCGGCAAGACCGCGCGGCAGTTGGCCTTCGCGGCGCGGTGGACCCCCGGAATCTTGCGCAAGCGCCTGCCCGCCTTGATGCGGCCAGGCAAAGGAGAGTGACGATGAGGAAGCGGATTATCGGCGCGGCCCTGGCCCTGGGCGCCGCGGCGCTGGTGCAGGCGAAGGCCCAGGCGGCGGAGGCTCCGGCCGCGGGCGCGGCAGGCTCGGCGGTGCCGGGCTGGAACGAGCTGATCGACCGCCTGCGCGACCTGCCCGACCGCCTGCTCGCCAAGCTGCCCGAGCCATTGCGCGACGATCCCCAGGTCCGGCAGGAGGCCGCCCGCGTCGCGCTGGAGGCGCTCGGCGCCCAGGCCCTGTCCACGGTCGGCGCGGACGGCGACCATCCGCAGTTCCTCCCCGTCATCGGCCAGGTCTGGAACACCGGGCAGCCCAACGCCGATACGGTCTATCGCGCGGCCAAGCTGACCCCCGGCGGAACCTACCGCCTGCGCGGCCGGGCCGGGACGATGCGGATGGCGGTCATCGCCGAGAGCGGCCCGCGCCCGCCGCAGCCGCCGGGCCAGACCATGCCGATGGTCGGGCCGCCGCGCCCGGTCCACGACCTCAACACGCTGAAGGTCGACGCCGCCGGGCACTACGACGTGGTGCTGAGCCCGACCCGCCCGGCCGGCTGGACCGGCGACTGGTGGCAGCTCGATCCCACCACCAACAACCTGCTGCTGCGCTTCGTCGGCTCGGACTGGGGCAAGGAGCGCGAGCCGACCGTCGCGATCGAGCGGCTCGACCTGCCGCCGCAGCGCCCCCGCCCCAGCGCGGCGACGCTGGAGCAGCGGCTGCGCGACCTGCCCCAGGCGGTCGAGTTCTCGACCCTGATGTTCGGCGACCACGTCGACGCCCTGCGCCGCCAGGGCTTCGTCAACAAGTTCAAGATCTTCGACGTCAGCCAGAGCGGCGGGCTCAAGGGCCAGTTCTACTACGAGGGCGTCTATGACCTCGCCGACGACGAGGCGCTGATCGTCGAGGCCAAGGCGCCGACGAAGTGCCTCTACCGCTCGCTGATCCTGACCAACGAGCTGTACGAGACCACCGACTGGTACAACAACCATTCGAGCCTCAACGACGCCCAGGCCCCGGTCGACAAGGACGGCGTGCTGCGGATCGTCGTCTCGGCCAAGGATCCCGGCGTGCCCAACTGGCTCGACACCGCCGGCTATCCGACCGGCATCGTCCAGGGCCGCTGGACCGAGTGCGACGAGCACCCGATCCCCGAGGTGCGGAAGGTCAAGGTCGCCGAGGTCCGCAAGTACCTCCCGCCCGAGACCGGCACGGTGACGCCCGCGCAGCGCGAGCAGATCATCCGCGAACGCCGCGCCGCCCTGCTGCAACGGGCGATGTGGTAGGACGGAAAGGCCGGTCCCGGCCTCGTTCCCGCTCCCGGCTCAGGTTTCCGGCGGCAGGAGCCGGTCGATCGCCTTCGCCATGTCCACGTCGCGGCGGCTGAGCCCGCCCGCGTCGTGCGTGGTCAGGACCACGTGGACCCGGTTGTAGACGTTCGACCATTCCGGGTGGTGGTCCGCCCGCTCGGCGAGCAGGGCGACGCGGGCCATGAAGGCGAAGGCCTCGGAGAAATCGCCGAACCGGAAGCCGCGCTCGATCGCCAGGCCGTCAGCGCGCAGGGTCCAGCCGGGCAGCCCGGCCAGGGCCGCGTCGCGTTCCGGATCGGTCAGGCGGGGAATGGGCATGTGCCGCGCTCCTTGGCAGTCCGCGAGGTTTCCCCTATCGCGCCTCCCCATGCAAGCCTGCCGCCTCGCTGCCCGTGATCTTGCCTGCCGGCGCGGCGACCGCCTGCTGTTCGCGGGGCTGGCGCTGGCGCTGGAGCCGGGCGCAGCGCTGCACGTGCAGGGCCCCAACGGCGTCGGCAAGTCGAGCCTGCTGCGCATCCTGGCCGGACTGCTGCCGCCCTTCGCCGGCGCGGTGGAGCGGGAAGGCGCGGTCGCCCTGCTCGACGAGCGCCCCGCGCTCGATCCCACACTGCCGCTCGGCCGGGCGCTGCACTTCTGGGAGCGGCTCGACGGCCGGGCGGCGGACCTCGCCGCGCTCGGCCTCGCCGAGCTCATCGACGTGCCGGTGCGCTATCTCTCGACCGGCCAGAAGAAGCGCGCCGCCCTCGCCCGCCTGCTCGGCCAGGACGCGCCGGTCTGGCTGCTCGACGAGCCGCTGAACGGCCTCGACACCTTCGCCGTCGCCCTGGTCGAGCGGCTCGTCGCCGAGCACTGCGCGGCAGGCGGCATCTGCGTCGTCGCCTCGCACCAGCCCTTCGCCCTGGCCCATGCCCGGGCGCTCGACCTCACGGGCGACCTCGCGGGCGCGGCGGCATGATCCGCCAGCTCCTCCTCTTGCTGCGCCGCGACCTGGCGCTGCTGCTGCCCGGGGGCCGACGCGGCGGGACCATGCTGCCGCTGCTGTTCTTCCTCGCCGTGGCCATGCTGTTCCCCTTCGCGGTAGGTCCCGACGCGCCGCTGCTGGCGCGGACCGGCGGCGGGGTGATCTGGGTCGCGGCCCTGCTCGCCGCGATCCTCCCGCTCGACCGGCTGATCGAGCCCGACATCGAGCTGGGCCTGTTCGACCAGCTCGCCCTGCGCGGCCTGTCCGAGGAGGCGATCGTCGCCGTGCGGATGCTCGCCCACTGGCTGAGCTTCGGCCCGCCGCTGATGCTGGCCGCCCTGCCCGCCGCCGCCCTGCTCGGGCTGGACGGCGAGCGCCTGCGTCTGGTCGAGCTGGGCCTGCTCGCCGGCACTCCCGGCCTCGCCGCGCTCGGCGTGATCGTCGCCGCCCTGACCGCCGGCCTGCGCGGCGGCATGGCGCTCGCCGGCCTGCTGGTGATCCCGCTCGCCGTGCCGCTGCTGATCTTCGGCGCGGGCAGCCTGGCCACCGGCGGCGGCAGCGGCATCGCCCTGACCGGCGCGGTCAGCCTGGTGCTGGTCGCGCTGACCCCCTTCGCGGCCGGGGCCGCGGTGCGGAGCGCGCGGGGCTAAGGCCCCTCAGGCGTAGGGCGGCTTGTGCAGGCCCTTGGGGCTCAGGGTGAAGATCTCGCAGCCGTCCTCGGTGATGCCGATCGAATGCTCGAACTGGGCGGAGAGCGAGCGGTCGCGGGTGACGGCGGTCCAGCCGTCGTCGAGCAGCTTCACCGGCGGCTTGCCGAGGTTGATCATCGGCTCGATGGTGAAGAACATGCCGGGGCGCAG
>CALLNA010000223.1 GCA_938005655.1 uncultured Novosphingobium sp. | reverse complement strand
GAATATTCGCGGGGCCGGCAATATTCGCGGGGAATGTAACGCAATCGCGCGCCGCCCGCCTTGACGGGCGCGGGCGTCTTGTCGACATCGTAACGGGTAGGGCCAACGAGGGGGAACGGCGCGCATGGCGGAATCGGGGTCGGAGGAGGCGAAGGCGAGCGGCGGCGCGGCCCAGGCGGGCGGCGCGTTCGCGCCCCTGCGCGAACCGACCTTCCGGCGAATCTGGATCACCAGCCTGTTCTCGAACTTCGGCCAGCTCATCCTCGGCGTCGGCGCGGCCTGGGAGATGACCAAGCTCGCCCCCGACGATCCGAGCATGGTCGCCCTGGTCCAGACCGCGCTGATGGTGCCGATGATGCTGGTGGCGGTCCCGGCCGGCGCCGTCGCCGACATGTTCGACCGCCGCAAGATCGCCCTGACCGGCCTCGGCTTCGCCGCGCTCTCGGGCGCGGTGCTGACCTCGCTCGCCTTCGCCGGGCTGACCACGCCCTGGGTGCTGCTCGGCTTCTGTGTGCTGATCGGCGCGGGCGTCGCGCTCTACAGCCCCTCGTGGCAGGCCTCGATCAGCGAGCAGGTGTCCGAGGCGCACCTGCCCGCCGCGATCGGGCTCGGCTCGATCAGCTATAACCTCGCGCGCAGCTTCGGCCCGGCGCTCGGCGGCCTGATCGTCGTCGCCTTCGGGGCCAAGGCGGCCTTCGCGATCAACGCCTCGTTCTACCTGCCGCTGTGGATCGCCTTCCTGCTCTGGCAGCGCCGGCACACGCCCTCGCGCCTCCCGCCCGAGCGGATCGACCGGGCGATCGTCTCCGGCGCGCGCTACGCGCTGCATTCGCCGCCGATCCGCACCGTGCTCGCCCGGGCCTTCCTGTTCGGGCTGACCAGCGCCGCCTATGTCGCGCTCGGCCCGCTGATCGCGCGCGACCTGCTCCACGGCACGGCGGCGACCTACGGCGTCATGCTCGGCGCGACCGGGGTCGGCGCGGTGACGGGCGCGCTGATGATCAGCCAGTTGCGCGAGAAGCTCTCGGCCGAGGCGGCGGTGCGGATCTTCGCCATCGGCACGGGCCTGGCCATGGCCGCGATCGGGATCAGCCATCACCTGATGCTGACCTGCGCCGCCTTCTTCGTCGTCGGCCTGTGCAACATGACCACGGTCTCGCTGCTCAACGTCGGGGTGCAGCTCTCCTCGCCGCGCTGGGTGACGGCGCGGGCGCTCTCGCTCTATTCCTCGGCGTTGACCGGGGGCATCGCCATCGGCGCCTGGCTGTGGGGCGTCGCCACCACCCATTTCGGCGTCTCGCACGCCATGCTGATCTCGGCGGTGGCCGTGCTCGGCTCCAGCCTGGTCGGCTTCCTGATCCCGCTCCAGGACGACCGCGAGGTCGATACCGAATCGGTCGGCATCGCCAACGAGGTCCCGGTCGGCATGGCCCTGACCATGCGCTCCGGCCCGGTGGTGATCGAGGTCGAGTACAGCGTCGATCCCGACCAGGCGCGGCAGTTCTACACCGTCGCCCAGAAGCTCCAGCGCATCCGCAAGCGCAACGGCGGGTTCGACTGGTCGATCTCGCGCGACATCGCCGACCCGGCGCTGTGGATCGAGCGCTATCACTGCCCGACCTGGGGGGACTACCTGCGGCTGCGCGACCGCTACACCCAGGCCGAGTTGGACATCCAGGCCGAGGTCGACGCGTTCAACCGCGCGGGCCGCGGGATGCGCGTGCGGCGGATGCTGGAGCGGCCTTACGGCTCGGTCCGGTGGAAGGCGGAGAGCCCCGATCCGCAGATCGGCACCATCGGCTATATCGGGCCCTGACGTCTGATTCAGCGTGGCTGAATCAGAGGCGGTTCCGGCCCGACCACCCAGAGCTTATCCTGTCGGGCGGTCGGGCCGGGGAAGCGGGCCGGAACCGCATCCACGAAGTGGATCTATCGCCCCGGCGCTCTTGCCGCGCGCTGCGCAATCGTTCAGCACTTCGCCCCGTAAACGCCCTGCAGCGGCGAAGGGAGAGCAGCATGACGACTGGCAAGAAATATCGCGTCATCCAGTGGGCGACCGGCAACGTCGGCAGCCGGGGCCTGCGCACGGTGATCGAGCATCCCGAGATGGAGCTGGTCGGCCTGTGGGTCAGCTCCGACGCCAAGGCCGGCAAGGACGCCGGCGAGCTGGCGGGGATCGCCCCGGTCGGGATCAAGGCGACCACCTCGGCGGCCGAGCTGATCGCGCTCGACGCCGACTGCGTGCTCTACATGCGCCAGGGCGTCGACTGGGACGAGGTCTGCGCGATCCTCGAATCGGGCAAGAACATCTCGACCACGCGGGGCGAGTTCCACAATCCCGAGATGATGGACCAGGCGGCGCGGGCGCGGGTCGAGGAAGCCTGCCGCAAGGGCGGCACCTCGGTCTATTCGACCGGCTCCAGCCCCGGCTTCATCACCGAGGCCCTGGCGATCCCGCTGCTCTCGATGCAGCGCCGGCTCGACTGCCTGACGATCGACGAGTTCGCCGACTGCTCGAGCCGCAACTCGCCCGAGATGCTGTTCCAGATCATGGGCTTCGCCTCGCCGATGGGTCCCTACGACCAGCGCCGGGCGGATCACCTCAAGTACGACTTCGGCAACTCGCTGGCGGTGATCGCCGACGCCATCGGCCTGTCCTTCGACGAGATCGAGGCCTTCGGCGAGCTTTCGCCCGTGACCGAGGACGTGTCGATCGCCGCGGGCGTGGTGCCCAAGGGCACGGTCGGGGCGATGCGCACGACGATCACCGGCCTGCACAAGGGCCGCCCGGTCCTGCGCTTCCGCGCCAACTGGTACATCTCGACGAAGATCGCGGCGCAGGACTGGAACCTGCGCGATTCGGGCTGGCGGGTGAAGGTCGAGGGCGACACGCCGCTCGACATCGAGATCACCTATCCGGAAATGAGCCAGGCCGACTACGCCGCCTTCACCCCCGGCCTGACCGCCCACCGCGCGGTCAACGCGATCCCCATGGTCTGCGCGGCCGCGCCGGGGATCAGGACGACGGTCGACCTGCCCCAGGTGATCCCGCATTTCGTGAGGTAGGCCCTCAAGTGACGAAGGGGGGAGGGGGACCGCCGATTGCTTGCGCTCCCCATCCCCCTTCGTCACCCCGGACTTGATCCGGGGTCCGCTTTCCTTGTCCGAGGTCGCGCGTAGCGGCGTTTTGAGGGGCCCTGCGGGCCCAAGCCGCGAAGGCGCGAAGAGAAGCAGAAGAATGGTTTCGCGCAGAACCCGCAGAGGACGCGGGAAGCGTAGCCCCCGCGGCGCAGCCGCTATCCGATCACAGGGTTGTGAATGACGGAGTGAAGGCGCCTGCGGCGCAACACCTCCGCGCCCTCTGCGTCCTC
>CALLNA010000222.1 GCA_938005655.1 uncultured Novosphingobium sp. | reverse complement strand
GGTGCGGGCGATCAGGTCGCGGGTCTTGCGGTAATAGTCCTCCTGCTCGTTCACCAGGTCCATGACCTCGGCGAAGCGCTCGGGCGAGAAGGTGCGGCCGGTTCTCGCTTCGAGCCGGGCGATGACCTCGCGCAGCTCGGCCACCATCAGGTCGAGCCGCTCGGCTTCGAGTGCCGTATCCCAATGCTGCGGCACGCGGTCCCACCAGTCTTGGAACAGGTCGGGCCGAGGGTCATAGCTGCGCTCGTAGACGTAGCAGTCGGCCCCGGTCTCGGCCGCCCAGTATTCGAACAGCTTGAGCGTGGGGTCGGACGAGGCGACCGCGTGGAGGAAATCGGGCTTGGGCAGCCCGCCCCAGGGCGCGTTCCCGGGATCGTCGTCGAAGGCGGCGGCAAGGCCTTGCGCGCTGTAGGCTTCCACGTCCGCCGGATAGTCGTGCGCGCGCAGCAGGGCCTGATAGCGTCGCGATTGCTGCTTGGCGGCGACGATCGAAGCCCACCACTGGTTGACCACGAAGGGAATGCCGAGCGCGCGGAGGATTTCCTGCGGGGCATTGGCGTTGACCACGGCGAAGGGCGCGCCCTCGGCGACCTGGCGGCGCACGTCCGCGAACCACTCGCGCTGGTAGGCGTTGAAGCTGGCGACCGAAGTAAGCGACTTGCGGCTGCGCGTTTCCGGAGCCGGCTTGGGCTTGGCGGGTGCAGGGCGCGGTGAGGCGGGCGTTGGTGCAGGCCCAGTGTCCTGACGACCGGCGAGGAAAGCGGATACCTTGTCCGAAAAGCTCTCGTCCGGTTCGGCCGCGCAGCGCAGGGCGGCGAAGGGCACCGCAGGCAGGGCGCGCCTGATCGCGGCGACGTCCCAGGGCGCGGCCTCGTCCCCGCCGATGGCAAGGTGCAGGACGCAGTCGGGTTGCAGCTCGGCGACCTGGGCGGCTACGCGCGCGCCGACCTCAGCGGGGGAGTCGACCCGTGGGGTCTTGCGGGCGGGATCACCGAACGGGGTGCCCCAGGGATGGTCGTCGCCGACGATCACCGCGCCGGCGGCCTCGATCGCGCGATAGACCGCGAGGCCCTCATGCGCCGTGCCGCAGACGAACACGCGCTTGCCGGGGAGCGGTGCGGTTGCGGCGAGGAGGGGCAGCGCGGCTTCCAGCGCGGCGTTATATTCTTCGGGCGGCAGGATCGCCGCCGCGCCGATCACCTGCAAGGCATCGGCGCCGGAGATGCGGCTCTCCCCGCGCAGCACCGCCAGCCGGGCGAGTAGTTCGCCTTGGCGGCCGAGGGAAGCGCATCCCGCGCCTTCGCCCAGCCAGGCGCGAAGCTGGGCCAGACGCGCGGTGTCGTAGTCGCGCGAAGCCTGGCGATCGATGTGGAGCAGGTCGAGGAAATGGACGCGCTCGGGCACCGCCTCGCCGAGCCGGGCCAGCTCGCGCAGGGCGGCGAAGATCTGCGGCTGCTCGTCGTCGGCTGCGGTGATCAGCACCGGGACTTGCGTGTCGACCGTGGCCACCAGCGTTTCCAGCAGCCGCTTGCCGCGCAGGCGCATCGCCGCCGTCCCCATGATCGCGTCGGCGCGCGGCGTGGCGGCCAGCGGTGGGGCGACCAGGCGGGTCGGCTGGAATCCGGCCTCGGCCAGCAGCGCGCGCGGCGCGTCGAAGCCCAGGGTGCGGATCGGCTTGTGTCCCGCCGCCAGCGCGCGGGCGACCTCGGCCTCCGGATCGGCGTAGGCCTGCTGGAAGCGGCGCAGCATCAGATCGCGCCCGCCGCGCGCAGCTCGGCCAGGCGCTCGTCCGAATAGCCGAGCAGGCCCTTGTAGATGCCGTCGTTGTGCTCGCCGATCTGGACCGGCAGGGCCTCGTCGAAGCCCGTCTCGGCGCCGGAGAAGCGGATCGGCACGCCCGCGGTGCGCAGGTCGATGCTGGAGCCGTAGCTCGGGTGCTCGACCGCCATGGTCTCGTGCCGGGCGACCACGCGCGGGTCGACCAGCGCGTCCTCTGGATGCTTGACCTCGGCTACGGGAACGCCCTGCTCGTCGAGCAGGCGGATGACCTCGGCCAGGGGCAGGCGGCGCGACCAGTCGTTGATCGTCGCCTCCAGCACCTCGGCGTTGGCGACGCGGGCGTCGCGGTTGGCGAAGCGCGGGTCCTCGCTGAGGTCGCTGCGGCCCATCGCCGCGAACAGCCCGCGCGCCAGCGGCTCGTGCACAGCGACGATCGCCACGTAGCCGTCGGCGCATTCGAACACGCCGAAGGGGGAGAGCCGCTGGACGGTGAGGCCGGTGCGCGCCGGCATCCCCGCGGCTGCCATGGCCGACCAGTTCTCGATCGCGACGAAGGAGGTCAGCGCGCCGAGCATCGAGACGTCGACGTGCTGGCCCGTGCCGGTGCGGTGGCGCTGCTCGATCGCGGAGAGGATGCCGATCACGGTGAAGACCGGGGCGAGCATGTCGGCGATCGGGATGCCGATGCGGACCGGCGGGTGGCCCGGTTCGCCGCTGGTGAACATCGCGCCGGAGAGCGCCTGGATGATCACGTCCATCGCCTTGCCGCCGCCCGGGTCGTCCGCGCCGAAGCCGCTGAGCGAGGCGAAGACGATGCGCGGGTTGGCTGCGGCGCAGGCCGCATAGCCCACCCCGAGCCGGTCGGCCGTGCCGGCGGTGAAGTTCTCGACCACGATGTCGGCCTGGCGGACCAGGTCGAAGAACACCTCGCGCCCCACAGCCTGCTTGAGGTCGAGCGAGACGCCGTACTTGCCCCGCGCGCGGGTCAGGTGGGAAAGCGAGATGTCGTCGTCATGGCGCCGCTCGACGAGTACGCCGTCGCGCCCGAGGTAGGGGCTGTTCTCGCGCGCGAGGTCGCCGTGCCTCGGCTCCTCCACCTTGATGACCTTGGCGCCGAGGCCGGCGAGCAGCAGCGTCGCATAGGGGCCGGCGAGGGCGCGGGTCAGGTCGATGACGGTGAGGCCTTCGAGTGGCCGGTTCATGGGGTTACTCCGGATGCGGGGCAGCGCGCCCCCTGGGCGACAAGGCGCTGCGCTTCGTGGAAGACGGGGACGCCATCGAGGCGGAACTCGTCCAGGGCCTGGGCCTGGTCGAGGGCGAAGCGGTTGTAGAGCGCGTCGAAGCGCTGTTGCTCGGCGGGCGCGATGGCGATCAGCTCGACCCCGTGGCCGGCGGCATAGTCGATCCCGGCCTGCTCGGCCTTCAGGATCTCTCGGTTGAGCGCGGCCTCCCAGACCGACTTGGAGGCGAGGATCAGCCGTTGCAGGTCGGGCGGCAGGCGACGATAGGCGAGGTCGGACAGCGCCCGCGCCGGATAGGCGCCGCGGCTGAAGCGGACGCTGGTGAAATGGTGCGCGACCTCGGCGAAATGCAGGCTCTTGATCGTGTCGGCCGGGGCGACGACTCCGTCGATCACGCCCTTGGCCAGGGCGGAATAGACGTCGCCCATCGGCATGTTGACCGGGTCCGCGCCGAGATCGCGCAGGATGTCGATTGCATCGGTCTGGGCGCGCAGGCGCAGGCCCTTGAGATCGGCGAGGGTGCGGATCGGCCTGGAGCGGGTCAGGATACCGGGGAAGTTGCCGCCCTGCACCGCGAGGACGTGGAGGCCGTTCAGCTCCCGCCCGAACTCGGGGAAGCGCGCGGCCAGACAGTCGTAGATCGCCACCTGGTCCGGGATCGACGCCACCCCGCCGTAGAAGCCCGACTGCGCGCGCAGCATATGCGCGCCGCCGCGGGCGTAGATCGGGGTGATGAGGCCGATGTCGGCCAGGTCATGGCGGATCTCGACCATCGACATGTCGGAGCTGATCAGCCCGCCCGACCAGAACGGCCTGATGGGCAGCCGCCCGCCGCTCTCGGTCTCGATATAGTTCATCCATTCGATGTCGGCGCGGCTGAACGGGTGGGTCGGCGGATAGGGGCTGGCATAGGTCAGGGTATATTCCGCCCTGGACGCCGGTTTCGCGCAGGCCGCCAGCAGACAGGTTAGGACAAGGGCGATGAGCTTGCGCATGGTCATGCCACCACCGCGGGAAGCCACAGCGCCAGCGCGGGAACCGCGATCAGCAGGGCGAGGTGGAGGAAGTCCGACAGGAGGAAGGGGACGATCCCGCGGAAGATCGTGCCCAGCGAAAGGTCCTTGGCCAGGCCCTGGATCACGTAGATGTTGAGCCCGAGCGGCGGATGGACGAAGCCGATCTCCATGGTCCGCACCAGGAAGATGCCGAACCAGATCGGGCTGTAGCCGAGCTGGACCGCGATCGGCAGGAAGATCGGTGTGGTCAGCAGCATCAGCGCCACGCCGTCGAGGAACGAGCCGAGCACGAGCAGGACCAGCGTCATCACGACGATCGCCACGACCGGGCTCGCATGGAAGTCGGTGACGGCGCCCGACATCATCTCGGTCATGCCGGTCACGCTGATGAAGGTCGCGAAGATCAGCGCGCCGATGATGACGACGTAGATCATGCCCGCGGTCTGGAGCGTGGCGCGCAGCGCTTCGCCGATCGCGGCGAGCGAGAAGCGGCGACGGACGACGAGCAGCAGCAGGGCCCCGACCACGCCGACCGAGGCGGCCTCGGTGGGGGTGAACCAGCCGATCATCAGCCCGCCGAGGACGAAGACGATCAGCACCACGAGATCGACGATCTTGCGCAGCGCGCCCAGCCGTTCGCGCCAGGGTGTGCGCGGGGTCGCCGGGCCGAGCGCAGGATTGACGGCGCAGAGCAGGACGATCGTGACCAGGTAGAACGCGGCCTGGCTCGCCGCCGGGATGATCGAGGCGGCGAACAGCTTGCCGATCGACTGCTCGGCGATGATCCCGAAGACGATCAGCGCGCCCGAGGGCGGGATCAGCGAGCCCAGCGTCCCGCCTGCGGCAAGCGCCCCGGCGGCGAAGCCGGGGTTGTAGCCCGCCTTGCGCATTTCCGGCAGGGCGACCGAGCTGATCGTCGCGACCGTCGCCAGGCTCGATCCGCTGATCGCGCCGAAGCCAGCGCAGCCGCCGATCGAGGCGAGGGCGAGCCCGCCGCGGCGATGGCCGACGAACCGGGCGGCGACGTCGAAGAAATCGCGGCTCGCCCCGGCGGCGAAGCACAGGTGCGCCATCAGCAGGAACAGCGGCAGCACGCCCAGCTCGTACTTCGAGATGACCTCGAACGAGACCACGCCGCCCTTGATCAGCGCCGCCTCGGGCGAGATCAAGACGGCGAGGCCGCCGAGCCCGACGAGGATCAGGCCAACCCCGATCGGCACGCCCGCAGCGAGCAGGACCAGCAGGACGCCGACGCCGATCAGGCCGACAAGCTCGGGCGAGATCATGCGTCGCGCTCCCGGTGCCGGAAGGCGTCGCGGACGAACTGCGCGGCGACCAGCACGGCGAAGATGACCCACAGCAGGCGCAGCCAGCGCAGGGGGATGTGCAGCAGCTCGGTCTGCTCGTAACCGTTCCACAGCTCGGCCAGGACCCAGGCCGAGCCGGCGGCCAGCAGCAGGAACACCGCGGCGCTGACGAGGTCGGTGAGGCGGCGTAGCCCTGCGGCGCGGCGGCGCGGCAGTCGCTCGGTCACGATATGGACCGTCGCGTGGCCGCCGCCGATCGTGACCATCAGCATGGCTGCCGCCGCGAGCAGGACGACCGCGCTCTGGACCAGCTCGATCGAGCCGATCAGGTGGATGCCGGTATGGCGCCCGGCGACGGCGAGGGCGTCGGCGGCGGTCGCCGCGAGCAGCCCGACCGAGCCGAGCGCATAGGCGGCCTTGGCCAGCGGGCCGGTCGGCCGATGGCCGGCATGGAGTTGCCCCGCGTCGGGCGCGAGGTCGCTGGCCAGTGCGGCGGTCGTATCGGGCGGCGGTTCCCGCTCCATGTCCCTCTCCGTCTTGCCATGCGGGCTCCGGCGGTCGATACCATATCCAGTCCGTCGCAACATGGCGGTTCGTTCTAAACTGTAGAATATTTCAACAATCGATTCTGTCAACCAATAGGACTCGCTCACCGCATGGCCGTCAAATCCGCCGCCCGCAGCAAGGAAATCTCCCAGGCTCAACCGGGGCGCCTGAGCCTGGGGCGGCTCGGCGATTTCGTCGGCTTCCGCCTGCGCCGCGTGCAGAACCAGCTCTCGCGCGATTTCGCCGCGGCCACGGCGGCGCAGGGCCTGCGTTCGGGCCTGTTCTCCTCGCTGGCGATCATCGCCGCCAACCCCGGCGTGTCGCAGAACGAGCTTTCGCGGGAAGTCGGGCTCGACAAGTCGGTGACGGTGACGATCGTCGACGAGTTGGAGAAGTTCGGCTGGGCCAAGCGCGAGCGTTCGCCCACCGATCGGCGGCGCCACGCGCTGTTCATCACGCCCGAGGGCGAGGCTCATCTTGACGAGCTGTTCGGCCTCGTCGGACAGGCCGAGGATGCCGTCCTGCATCAGCTTTCCCCGGCCGAGATGCACGTGCTCAGCGAGTTGCTCGACCGGATGTACGCGGCCTGCGTACGTGACGATTCCTGATGGTCTTTGCAAAAAGTCTATAGCTTGGATAGTTGACTTTATCCACTAATACGGCAGTCTGTCGTCATGCGGCGATCCCGGCACGGGGCATAGCCCGGCCGGCGCAGGGAGAGATGGCGATGGGGCTGTTTGCGCCCCGAACTCCTTCCGGCGGATCACGTCGTCGCAGCCAAGCCTGCGGGCGGGGGAGGACTTTCGGATGGCTGTTTCTAACATTATCAAATCGCACGGATCGCACCTGGCGCTGGCCGTTGCGCTGCTCGCGCCGGGTGCGGCTTTCGCCCAGGAGGCTCCGGCCGACACGGCTGCGGACCAGCCCGGCAGCGAGATCGTCGTCACCGGCAGCCGCGTGCGCGGCGAGGCGCCGGTCGGCTCGACGGTCACGACGCTGAGCACCGCCGACATCGTCGAATCCGGGCGCGTCACGCTCGACCGGGCGATCAAGGAGCTGCCGCAGGTCTTCGATCTCGGCGTCAGCGAGAACTCGCGCGGGCAGTCGGGCGGCTCGGGCAACATCGTCTATGGCAATTCGATCAACCTGCGCGGCATCGGCCCCAACGCGACGCTGATTCTGGTCGACGGGCACCGCGTGGTGAACAACACTCGCTCGACCGATCCCTCGATCCTGCCGACGCTCGGCGTCCAGCGGGTTGAGATCGTCGCCGACGGCGCCTCGGCGATCTACGGCTCGGACGCGGTCGCGGGCGTGGTCAACCTGATCCCCCGGCGCAACCTGGACGGCGCCGAGGCCTTCGCCCGCGCTGGCGTCTCGGACGACGGCGCCTATCACGAATATTCGTTCGGTGCGGCCGTCGGCAAGAAATGGGACCGCGGCCAGTTCATGGTCGCCTACGAGCATGTCGAGAAGTCCAGCCTGAACGGGTTGGATCGCCCCTTCTTCACCTCGAACCAGGGGCCGCTGGGCGGCGGCGACTATCGCTCGCTACGCTGCAATCCGGGGACGATCAGCGCGACCCTGGGCGGCTCCGCCACGACGCTGGCGATCCCGCCGTCCGGTGTGGCGGTCGGGGCCGGAGGGACGCTGGTGCCCGGCACGGCGAACCGCTGCGACGACCTGCAAGGCCAGGACCTGATCCCGCGCCAGAAGTACGATTCTGTCAACGCGACCTTCACCTACGAGTTGACTGACTGGCTGACCTTCTTCGCCGACGGCTTCTACAGCAATCGCAAGTTCGAGCGCCTCCAGGCCTTCTCGAACGCAGCCCTGGCCGTGCCGCGCACCAATGCCTGGTTCGTCGACCTGCCGGGCCTGGCCGCCAATTCGGGCTATACGGTCAACTACAACTTCAGCGGCGACCTGCCGCGCATCCGCAACTACGGTTACGGCAAGAGCTGGCAGGTGACGCCGGGCGTGCGGATCAAGCTGCCGCACGACTGGCAGTTCGAGGCGCTGTTCGGCATCGGCAAGACCGACGACAACTCGATCTCGCTGAACGGGATCAACAACAGCGCGCTCAACGCCGCGCTGGCCAGTTCCGATCCCAACACCGCGTTCGATCCCTATGGCCTGCACCGGACTTCGGCCACGGTCCTCGCCAACATCTACAACCAGATCTCGATCAACCCGACCATCGGCCGCTTCAAGGGCTATGAGGCACGCGTGAACGGGCCGCTGTTCCGCCTGCCCGGCGGCCAGGTGAAGCTTGCCGCCGGCTACGAGGGCCAGGAATGGGAGGCCGATCTCGGCCTCGCCCGCGGCAATCCCGGAACGCCCGTCACCTGGCGCTATTTCGGTCGTCGCGTGGATTCGGCCTATGCCGAGGTGCTCGTGCCGATCTTCGGTCCGGACAATGCGACCGGCGGCTTCCAGAAGCTCGAACTCGACGCGGCCGTGCGCTACGACAAGTATTCCGACGTCGGCAGCACGACCAATCCCAAGTTCGGCGTGACCTGGGTTCCGGTCGACGGGCTCACCCTGCGGGGCAGCTACGGCACCTCGTTCCGTGCGCCGACGATCACGCAGATCTACGGCAACTCGAACCAGTTTTTCGTCCAGACCTACCAGAATCCCGGCGGCGGCACGGTCCAGGGCGTGGCCCTCTCGGGCGGCAACCTGAACCTCAAGCCGGAGACGGCGACCACCTGGTCCGTCGGCGCGGATATCGATCCGCTGCGCAATCTGAGGCTGTCGCTGACCTACTTCAGCGTGGACTACAAGAACCAGGTGATCGCGCTGCTGTCGGACCTCGCCGTGCTGACGCGCGCCAGCCAGTACGACGGCACCGGCCTGATCGTCCAGGGCGCGGGCGCGCAGACCATCGTCCAGAACCTCGTCTCGCAGGGCATGGCCGTGTCCGGTGCCTTGCCCGCTAACGTCACCGTCTTCGTCGACGGGCGCAGCCAGAACCTCGGGCGGTCGATCACCCACGGCATCGATTTCACCGCCAACTACACGCTGGATACCGAGCGGGCGGGAACCTTCGATTTCGGTCTCAGCGGCACCTACCTGACCAAGTACCAGACCCAGCAGGCCCCGAACGCGCCCTATATCGACCAGCTCAACCAGATCTTCCAGCCGCTGCGCTTCAAGATGCGGGCGAGCGTGAACTGGGAGAAGGGCCCGTTCAACGCCAATATCCGCTGGACTCACATCAACGGTTATCTCAACAATGCGGTGACGCCGAACCAGAGCGTCGGCAGCTACAACCCGATCGATGTCGGGGTGAGCTGGCGGATCGGGGAGAAGGACAAGGCCTTCGTCCTGGCGCTGGAAGTGCGCAACATCTTCGACGTCGCGCCGCCATATGTGAACATCGCGCCGAGCACCAACGGCAGCGGCGGCTACGATGCGACCGCGGCCGATCCGGTGGGCCGGTTCGTCGCCGCCAGCGTCAGGAAGAAGTGGTAGGACCCGGCGCGGATCGATCAGGAAATCCGTTTCCGTTCGATCCGCACGTCGGTCCGGTTGCACAGGCGGCAGTCTGCGCCGGTGAAGGTGCGGCCCGCTGTCCGGTTGCCGCGCAATTGCCATTCGAGCCAGTCGACGGCGATCTGCGCCACGACGCCGCCATTCGGCCGGGCGAAGGTGCCGCCGTGCCCGGTCGGCAGGTCGACGAGGACCGCGGGCACCCGGTTCAGCCGCCTGAAGTCGTCGCTGCCGTTGGGCTGCGCCTGATCGGTCGGCCCGCCCAGGATGTAGATGATCGGAGTATGCACATGCGCGAGGCTCGCCTTGTCGAGATCGAGGCCGGTGATCGAGCTCATGCCCTCGGGAAATATCCCGCTGTTGTGGATGAGCACGGTCTTCACCCGCGGGTCGGCCGCGACCTGCAAGGCCTGCAAGCCGCCGCAGCTATGTCCGGCGACGGCGATGGCGGCCGGGTCGATCCGGCCGAAGTAGCGGCTGCCCTGGCGCTTGTTCTCCGCCAGTGCCCAGTCGATCCCGGCCCTGACCTGGGCGGCGGTGGTCGCCTGCGGCGGATACTTGCCGTCCGGGCCCCGCTCTGGCCGGGGGGCGTTCTGGCCTGCCGGGTAGAGCTTGCCCGGAGCGATCACGAGGTAGCCGTGGCTGGCCAGCTCGGTCAGGTGGGCC
>CALLNA010000221.1 GCA_938005655.1 uncultured Novosphingobium sp. | reverse complement strand
CCCTGGGCCGTGGCCGCGGCGGGGAGGGCGCTCAGGGCCGGAGCGAGCGGGGCCAGGGCGAGAGCGCGCGTCATCGCCCGCTCCTTAGGGCACCGGCTCGCGCCTCGACAAGCGCGATCGCGCGGGCGACCGCCTCGTCGCGGCTGAGCTGCGACGTGTCGAGTTCCACCGCCTCGGCGGCGGCCACCAGGGGCGCGTCCTTGCGGGTCGTGTCGCGCAGGTCGCGCGCGGCGAGGTCGGCCTCGATCTCGGCGAGCGTCGTGTCGCGGCCCTGCGCCTGCATCTCCAGGAAGCGCCGCCGTGCCCGCGCGGCGACGCTGGCGGTGACGAACAGCTTCACCTCGGCGTCGGGGGCGATCACCGTGCCGATGTCGCGCCCGTCGAGCACCGCGCCGCCGGGCTGGGTGGCGAAGCTGCGCTGGCGGTCGTAGAGCGCCTGGCGCACCACCGGATGGACCGAGACCCGGCTGGCGAGGCCGCCGGTGGTCTCGGAGCGCAGCTCGGGGTCGGCGAGCAGCGCGTCGGGAAAGCTCGCCGCGGCGAGCGCCTGGGCGGGATCGTCCGGATCGCCGCCGTCGAGGAAGCACTGCCACCCGACCGCGCGGTAGAGCAGCCCGGTGTCGAGGTGCGGCAGGCCGTAATGCGCGGCCAGCGCCTTGGCGATCGTGCCCTTGCCCGAGGCGGTCGGGCCGTCGACGGCGATGATCATGCCCGGCGTCCCCGCGCCCGGAACGCCTTGACCAGCCCCCAGATCGCGATGGCCGACCAGAAGAATTCGAGCACCAGCGAGGCCGGGTTCAGGTTGACCAGCAGGGAGATCGTCAGCAGCGCCGCGCCGGCGAGGTTCACCCCGTGCTGGACGAAGGGATTGGGCCGCGCCCTCCCGGTCGTATAGGCATAGGCGAAGATGATGCAGGCCATGCCGGCGAAGCCCGCGAGGTTCGCGGCGAGATGGCCGATCGGCAGGATCATGCGGTGAGTCCGTCGAGCAGCGCCTCGAACTGCGGGAAGCTGGTGGCGATCGGGCGCGTGTCGTCGACCTCGACGCCGTGGTAGCTGGCGCGGCCGGCCACGGCCATCGACATGGCGATGCGGTGGTCGAGATGGGTGGCGACGGGCGCGCCGCGGTGGTCGGTGCCCTCCAGCGGCTCCCCGCCGGTGCCGTCGACGATCAGGCCGTCCTCGGTCTCCTTGACCCGTGCCCCGGCCAGGGCGAGCGCGGCGGCCATGCCCGCGATGCGGTCCGATTCCTTGACGCGCAGCTCCTCCAGGCCGGACGTGACCGTGCGTCCCTCGGCCAGGGCGGCGGCGACGAACAGGGCGGGGAACTCGTCGACCATGCTCGGGACCACGGCGGGATCGACCGCGATCCCGCGTAGCGCCGAATGTTTCACCACCAGGTCCGCCACCGGCTCGCCGCCGACCAGGCGCGGGTTGGTCTCCGCGATGTCGCCGCCCATCTGGCGCAGGACCGCGATCAGGCCGGCGCGAGTCGGGTTGAGGCCGACGTTCTCGATGGTCAGCTCGCTGCCGGGCAGGATCAGCGCGGCGACGATGAAGAAGGCGGCGGAAGAGGGGTCGCCCGGCACCTCGATCACCTGGGGGCGCAGCTCGGCCTCGCCGCGGATCGCGATGATGCGGGCGCCGTCGACGCCCTCCTCGACGGTCAGCTCGGCGCCGAAGCCCCGGAGCATCCGCTCGGAATGGTCGCGGGTCGGCACCGGCTCGATCACCGTGGTCATGCCCGGGGTGTTGAGCCCGGCCAGCAGCACCGCGCTTTTCACCTGGGCCGAGGCGACCGGCAGGCGGTATTCGATCGGCACGGCGGGCGCGGCGCCGCGCAGCATCAGCGGCAGGGTCTGCCCCGGGCTGGCGGTGAAGTCGGCGCCCATGCGCGAGAGCGGCTCGATCACCCGCTGCATCGGCCGCTTGGAGAGGCTGGCGTCGCCGACGAAGCTCGCGGTGATCGCGTGGCTCGCGACGAGGCCCATGAGCAGCCGCGTCGAGGTGCCGGAATTGCCCATGTCGAGCGCGGCCTGCGGCTGGAGCAGCCCGCCGACCCCGACGCCGTGGACGGTCCAGGCGCCGCCGCCGTGTTCGTCGGCCCCGGTGCGCTCGACCTCGGCGCCCATCGCCCGCATCGCCGCGGCCGTGGCCAGCACGTCCTCGCCTTCGAGCAGGCCCGTCACCTTGCTTTCGCCGACGGCGAGGGCGGAGAGCATGATCGCGCGGTGGCTGATCGACTTGTCGCCGGGCACGCGAATCCGCCCGCGCAGGGGGCCGGCCGGCAGGAAGCGGCGAGGGCGCATGGCAGTGGGATCGGAATGGCTCACGGGGGCGGCTCTCGCTGGACGGCGGCGGGGAAAACGCGCGGCTTTTGACAGCGCCCGTCCGCTATGGCAAGGCGCGCCGCCTGTTGGGGTGGCCCCTTGCCTTGGGCGCGGTCCGTCACCATCAATGCCGGAGTTTCAGCCCGTCGCCATCGGCGGGCAGCATCGAGGAATTTTCATGGTCAAGCCTGAATGGGGCGCCAAGCACGGCTGCCCGAAATGCGGCACCCGCTTCTACGACCTGGGCAAGGACGACCCGGTCACGTGCATCGAATGCGGCTATGCCTGGCATCCGGACCCGGTGCTGAAGTCCAAGCAGCCGATTCCCTATGAAGAGATCAAGAAGCCCGAGGAGCAGGCCGACGTCGACCTGGCCGACGAGGATCTGGACATCGACGAGGACGGCGATTCGCCGGACAACGACGTCGATCTGGGCGGCGACGACGATCTCGGCGTGGCCGGACACGACGAGGACGAGCACGAGAGCTGAATTCTTGTGAAATAACCCCCTTGCCAAGCTCGGGACGCGCCACTAGAGGGCGACCTCCCCGAGCCGAGAGGCGTCAGCCGAACGGGCAAGGGGGCGGCACGGTCTTCCCAGGGTGTGCCGATGAATGGAATGGGGCCTTAGCTCAGCTGGGAGAGCGCCTGCATGGCATGCAGGAGGTCAGCGGTTCGATCCCGCTAGGCTCCACCACCATTCGACGATCGAGTATTTGACCGCCACGCTGGCTGACGAGGTTTCGTCCGCCGGCGTTTTTGGCTTTGGAGTGGCGCAAGGCAGGTTTGCCTGGAGCGAGGATACGAGCGACAATGTTTGACTCTCTCTCCGATCGTCTCGGCGGCGTCTTCGACAAGCTGCGCGGCCGCGGCGCGCTCAAGGAGCAGGATGTCCGCGATGCGATGCGCGAGGTGCGGATCGCCCTGCTCGAGGCCGATGTCGCGCTCCCCGTCGTCCGCCGCTTCATCGACCAGGTGACGGAGCAGGCGGTCGGCCAGTCGGTGCTGCGCTCGGTCACGCCGGGCCAGCAGGTCGTCAAGATCGTCAACGACGCGCTGGTCGAGATGCTGGGCGGGGCGGAAGCCTCGCCGCTGGAACTCGCCGCGACGCCGCCGGTCGTGATCCTGATGGTCGGCCTGCAGGGCTCGGGCAAGACCACGACGACCGCCAAGCTCGCCAAGCTGCTCAAGGAGAAGCAGGGCAAGAAGGCCATGATGGCCTCGCTCGACGTCAACCGCCCGGCCGCGCAGGAGCAGTTGGCGGTGCTCGGCGAGCAGGTCGGCGTCGCCACCCTGCCGATCATCCCCGGCCAGGCCCCGGTCGATATCGCCACCCGCGCGTTGCAGTCGGCCAGGCTCCAGGCGGTCGACGTCCTGCTGCTCGATACGGCGGGCCGGCTCCACGTCGACCAGGCGCTGATGGACGAGATGAAGGCGGTCGCCGCCATCGCGAGCCCCAAGGAAACCCTGCTGGTCGTCGGTTCGCTGACCGGCCAGGACGCGGTCAACGGCGCGCAGAGCTTCGCCGGCCAGGTCGACCTGACGGGCGTGGTCCTGACCCGGATGGACGGCGATGCCCGCGGCGGCGCGGCGCTGTCGATGCGCGCCGTCACCGGCAAGCCGATCAAGTTCGCCGGCACGGGCGAGAAGCTCGACGCGCTGGAGGTGTTCCAGCCGAGCCGCGTCGCCGGCCGTATCCTCGGCATGGGCGACATCGTCTCGCTCGTCGAGAAGGCCGCCGCCAGCATCGAGGCCGAAGAGGCCGAGCGCATGGCCGAGCGCATGGCCAAGGGTCAGTTCGACATGAACGACCTGCGCAGCCAGTTGAAGCAGATGCAGAACATGGGCGGCATCGGCGCGCTCGCGGGCATGTTGCCGGGCATGAAGAAGGCCAAGGCGGCGATGGCCCAGTCGGGCATGGACGACAAGGTGCTGCTGCGGATGGACGCGATCATCGGCTCGATGACGCCGAAGGAGCGCGCCCGGCCCGAGCTGCTCAACGCCAAGCGCAAGATCCGCATCGCCAACGGCTCCGGCGTGCAGGTCCAGGACGTCAACAAGCTGCTCAAGATGCACCAGGAAATGGAGCGCGCGATGAAGCAGATCAAGAAGATGGGCGGGCTCAAGGGCCTCGGCGCGCTGTTCGGCAAGGGCGGCCTCGGTGCCGCGATGCCGGGGCTGGGGGGGCCTCCGGCGGGTGGCCTGCCGGGCCTCGGCGGTGGTGGCGGCGCGCCCGACCTCTCGCAATTCCTCAAGAACAAGTAATTCCGTCTGATTTCGTAGAAAGGTAGTTCAAATGGCTGTTTCCCTTCGTCTTTCGCGTGGCGGCTCGAAGAAGCGCCCCTATTACAAGGTTGTCGTCTCGAACAGCCGCAGCCCGCGCGACGGCAAGTACCTGGAGCAGGTCGGCACCTACAACCCGCTGCTCGCCAAGGACGACGAGAACCGCGTCCGCCTGGTCGAGGACCGCGTGCGCTACTGGCTCGGCGTCGGCGCCCAGCCGACCGACCGCGTCGCGCGGATGCTCGACAAGGCCGGCATCAAGGAGCGCGCCGCGACCGTGAACCCGAAGAAGGGCGAGCCCGGCCAGAAGGCCAAGGATCGC
>CALLNA010000220.1 GCA_938005655.1 uncultured Novosphingobium sp. | reverse complement strand
GGCCTGACCGGCGGCATCGAGTTCCTGTTCAAGAAGAACAAGGTCGACTGGCTCAAGGGCCTCGCCACCTTTGAGGACGCCCACACCGTCAAGGTCGCGGGCAAGAGCGTCACGGCGAAGAACGTGGTCATCGCCACCGGCTCCTCGGTCACGCCGCTGCCCGGCGTCGAGGTCGACAACGCCAAGGGAATCATCGTCGATTCGACCGGCGCGCTGGAGCTGGCCAAGGTCCCCGAACACCTCGTCGTCATCGGTGGTGGGGTGATCGGGCTGGAGCTGGGCTCGGTCTGGCGCCGCGTCGGGGCGAAGGTCACGGTGGTCGAGTTCCTCGACCAGATCCTGCCTGGCATGGACGGCGAGGTCCGCAAGGAGGCGAACAAGATCCTCAAGAAGCAGGGCCTAGAGTTCAGGCTCTCGACCAAGGTCACGGGCGCTACGGTCAAGGGCCGGAAGGCCACCCTGACCCTTGAGCCCGCCGCGGGCGGTGCCGCCGAGACGATCGAGGCCGACTGCGTGCTCGTCGCCATCGGCCGCCGGCCGAACACTGAAGGCCTAGGGCTCGACAAGATCGGCCTCGCGCTCAACCAGCGCGGCCAGATCGAGACCGACCATGACTTCCGTACCAAGGTCGACGGCGTCTGGGCGATCGGCGACGTGATCCCCGGGCCGATGCTGGCCCACAAGGCCGAGGACGAGGGCATCGCGGTGGCCGAGAACATCGCCGGCCAGCACGGCATCGTGAACCACGACGTGATTCCCAGCGTCGTCTATACCAGCCCCGAGATCGCCGGCGTCGGCCTGACCGAGGAAGCCGCCCGCGAGCGCGGCGAGGTCAAGGTCGGCAAGTTCCCGATGCTCGCCAACAGCCGCGCCAAGACCAATCACGAGCCCGACGGCTTCGTGAAAGTCATCGCCGACGCAAAGACCGACCGCGTGCTCGGCGTCTGGTGCATCGCCTCGGTCGCCGGGACGATGATCGCCCAGGCCGCGCAGGCGATGGAGTTCGGCGCGACCAGCGAGGACATCGCCTATACCTGCCATGCCCATCCGACCCATTCGGAAGCGATCAAGGAAGCCGCGATGGCTGTGCTGGGCAAGCCGATCCATATGTAATCCGGCACGCCCGGCGGATGCCTGATTGACCCCGATCAAGGACCCGATCGCTCCCGGCTGAGACTGCTCAAGCTCAGCCAGGGAGTTTTCCATGATCGACTTCATCGGTACGCATTACGGGGACCTGGTCCTCGTCTTCTTCTGCCTGTTCGGGGCCGGGCTGGCCTCCGTCTCGTTGCTGGACGCGCTGAAGCGCTGAGCACGATCCTGCGGAGGACAGGCGGGGCATTGCCGGCTATAGCGCCGCAATGCTGCAAAACGTGCCTGCCCTGCCCGGGATTTTCCGTTTCCTCGACCTCGCGGGAATTGCGGTCTTCGCCCTCAGCGGAGCCTTGCTGGCGGTGCGGCTGCGGCGCGATTTCGTGACGCTCGCCTTCTTCGCGCTGGTCACGGGCGTCGGCGGCGGATCGGTCCGCGACCTGCTGATCGACGCGCCGGTGTTCTGGGTGCGCGATCCGCTCGTCGCGCCGCTGTGCCTCGCCGTTGCGCTGCTCGCCTGGTTCAGCCCCGAGCGCTGGTGGGAGGGCCGGCTGCTGGTCTGGGCCGACGCCGTGGGCCTCGCCGCCTATGCGGTGCTGGGGACGGTCAAGGCGCTCGACTATGGGCTGACGCCCGTCACCGGGGCCCTGATGGGGGTCATCACCGGCTGCGCGGGCGGGATCATTCGCGACGTTCTGGCCGGGCAGCCCTCGATCCTGATGCGGCCCGAGATCTACATCACGGCGGCGACCCTGGCCGCGGCCCTCGCCGCGGGCGGCACGGTGCTCGGCCTGCCGCGGGAGGTGGTCTGGCCCGGAGCCGCCCTCGCCGGCTTCGTCCTGCGCGGCGCGGCGATCCGCTGGTCGCTGGCGATCCCCGAATACGGCCGCAAACGAAACGGCCCGGGCTCCTAGAAGCCCGGGCCGCCCCATCGCCGATCCCTGGGGTTAGAGACCGCGAATGCCGCTGTAGTTCACGTTGGTCCGGCCCCGATCGACGGTGCAGGTGAAATTGCCGGCGTCGTAGCCGCGCAGGTTGTTGTTCCAGCCGCGGAAGTCGTTGCCCCAGCCGTTGCCGTACTGGCCCTTGCCGCGCCAGGTGGTGCCGGCGAAGGTCTTGACCGCGATCCGGCCGCGGACCTCGTAGCCGGTGCGGGTCTGGCGGACGCTGCGCACGTCGGTCACGTCGCCGCGCAGGCGGCTGGCACCGCGTTCGGCGGCGCGGACGCACTGGTCGACCGCGGTGCGCGGGCTGACGAAGGTACGGTTGTTGTTCTGCGAGGCGATCGCGGCAATCCCGCCGACGATCAACGCGCCGGCGATCACCTCGCCCGGGCGGACGCCGTTGTGATGGCGGCGGTCGGGCGCGGCCAGCGCGGGGCTCATCGCGGAAACGATCATGGCGCCGGCGGCAGCGGTTCCGGCAAGGGCCTTGGAGAGAGTGTTCATGGTTCTGGTATCCTCATGTTCCTGGCCGGTCGGAGTGGCCGGCGACAAGGACCGTCTAGCCCGCCGGGCGTGGCACTTGGCTGAACTGGCCAGGCAGGAGCTGTTCATAAAAGTCGCAATTTGTATGAACTTTCGGACGGCTCTGCCGATTTTCTTAACCATTCGCCGATAGAGCGGCCCCATGTTCGGGGTTCCCTTCATGGCGCTGATCCTGGCCCTCGCCGCGGGGCTCGCCGCCGTCGAGTGGCTCTATGGAGTCCGGGGCACCGACTGGCGCAACAACCTGTTCGCCTGGGCCATCGCCTTCTTCACCGGCGCCGCCTTCCTGCCGCTGCTGCCGCTGTGGCAAGGGCACGGCCTGATCGACGGCGCGGCCCTGCCCTTCTGGCTGGCCTTCCCGCTGTTCCTGGTGGTCCAGGACTTGGGCGAATACCTGTTCCACCGCGCCCAGCACCGCATCCCCTGGCTCTGGTCGATGCACGCGCTGCACCATTCCGACCCGGCGATGTCGGCGCTGACCACCCAGCGGCATTTCTGGGGCGACCAGCTCGTCAAGACGGTAACGGTGTGGTCCGCCGCCTCGCTGATCGTCTCGCCCACGCCCGAGCTGGTGCTGGCCTACAGCGCGGCGAGCATGTGGAACTTCGTGGTCCATTCGGCGCTGCCGATCGATCTGGGGCGCTGGTCCTGGCTGGTGAACAGCCCCGCCTATCACCGCCGCCACCACTCGCGCCTGCCCGAGCACTACGACAGCAATTTCGCGGCCCTGTTCCCGATCTTCGACGTCATCGCCGGCAGCTATCACCAGCCGGACAGCTTCCCGCCGACCGGGCTCGACCGCAAGCCGGAGACCATCGCCGAGATCGCCGTCTTTCCGCTGGTCTTCAACGACTGGCGGAAGTCAGAGGAAGCGCTTTAGCCGCGGGCACCTTGAGGCCACTCCACCGCGCGAGGAAGCCGAGGATGTCGGAGCTTTCCTCGATCACCTTGTCGGTCGGCTTGCCCGAGCCGTGACCGGCGCGAGCCTCGATCCGGATCAGGCGCGGCTTGGGGCCGAGATCCACAGCCTGGAGCGCGGCGGTATATTTGAAGCTGTGGCCGGGGACGACGCGATCGTCGGTGTCGGCGGTCGTCACCAGGATCGCCGGATAAGGCTTGCCCGCATGGATGTTGTGGTAGGGCGAATAGCCGCGCAGGATCCGGAAATCGGGCTCGCGGTCGGGATAGCCATAGTCGTCGACCCAATAGCGCCCGGCGGTGAAGCGATCGAAGCGCAGCATGTCCATCACCCCGACCTGGGCATTGGCCGCGGCGAACAGGTCCGGCCGCTGGTTGACCACCGCGCCGACCAGCAGGCCGCCGTTGGAGCCGCCCTGGATGGCAAGGCCGTCCCGGGGCGTGATCCCCTCGCGGATCAGGAACTCGCCCGCGGCGATGAAGTCGTCGAACACGTTCTGCTTGTTGGCGAGGCGGCCGGCGTCGTGCCACGCCTTGCCGTACTCGCCCCCGCCGCGCAGGTTGGCGAGGGCGAAGGCCCCGCCCGCCTCCAGCCAGGCCATGCGCGTCGCCGAGAAGGCCGGGGTCTGCGAGATGTCGAACCCGCCATAGCCATAGAGCAGCGTCGGCACGGCCCTGTGCGCCGCGGCGATGCTCTTCTTGCGGACGATGAACAGCGGCACCCGCGTCCCATCCTTCGAGGCGTAGAAGCGCTGGTCGACGTCGTAGTCGTCGGGATCGAAAGTCAGCTTCGGCGCGGCGAAGACCGTGGTCCTGCCCGTCGCCAGGTCGAGCCGATAGACCGTCGCCGGGCGGTTGAAGCTGGTGAAGTTGTAGAAGGTCTCGGGATCGCCCGGCTTGCCCTTGAAGCCGGCGGCCGTGCCGATCCCGTTCAGCTCCAGCGCGCGCGCCGGCTTGCCGTTGAGGTCGAGCACCAGGGCGCGGGTCGAGGCGTCCTTGAGATAGGAGAGGACCAGCTTCGAGCCGATGATCGTGCCCTGCTCCAGCTTCTCCTCGCGCTCGGCCACCAGCTCGCGCCATTCAGGCCGGGCGGCTGCGAGGTCGATCGTGACCAGGCGATAGCGCGGCGCGTCCTTGTTGGTGACGAACCACAGGACGTCGCCCGTGCCCTCGACCAGCTTCCAGTCGTAGTCGTAGCCGGTGACGAGGGGCCGCGCCTTCCACCGCTCGCGGCCGCGCCGGGCGAGATCGATCACATGGACCTCATAGCGCGCGTCGGTGCCGATCGAGCTGCTGATCACGACATGGCGATGGTCGGCGGTGATCTCGGCGACGTGGTTGGCCTCGGGCTCGTGCGGCGTCGCATAGACCAGCTCGTCGGCCGCCTGGTCCGTGCCCAGGCGGTGGAACCAGATCGCCTGGTTGTAGTTGCGCGCCTGGAAGTCCTGACCCTTGGCCGGCTCGGGAAAGCGCGAATAGAGGAAGCCCTCGCTGCCGATCCAGGCGAGCTGGGTGAACTTGGCCCAGCGGATCTCATCGGGCAGGACCTTGCCAGTGGCGACATCGAGCAGCCGCAGCACCCTCCAGTCGCTGCCGCCGTCCTGCACCGAATAGAGCAGGTAGCGCCCGTCGTCCGAGGGCTTCCAGTCGTCGAGCGCGGTGGCCTGGTCCCCGGCCCAGGCATTGGGATCGAGCAGCAGCCGCGGCTTGCCGGTAAGGCCGGTGCGGACGAAAAGCTGCGACTGATTCTGCAAGCCGGAATTGCGCATGTAGAAATAGCGGCGCCCTGCTTTGGTCGGCAGACCGAAGCGCTCGTAGTTGAGCAGCGAGCGCAGCCGCTCGGCGAACCAGCCCCGCTCGGGCAGGGTGGCGAGGTAGCCCTGCGTGACCTCGTTCTCGCGCGCGACCCAGTCCGCAACCTCCTTGTCCTGGCGCACGTCGTTCTCGAGCCAGCGATAGGGATCGGCGATCTTCTCGCCGAACAGAGTCTCGACGAGGCTATCGCGGCGGGTTTCGGGGTAATGCATGGGAGAGGCGGATTCCGCATGGGCCGGAACGGCGGGAAGGAACAGGGCGGCGACCAGCAAAGCGCTCAAACGGCGCGACATTCACTTCTCCCGGACATGCAAAAGGCGGCTGCGAGGGTATCACCCGCAGCCGCCTTTGCAATGGTTCGAACAGGGGGTTCGAACGGGGAGTTCGAACGTGACTGTCCGGAGAGGCTCAGGCCTCCTCGTACTCGTCGCCCATCACCGGACCCGAATCCTGGCCCTTGGCCGAGGTGTCGCGGTCGACCAGCTCGATCACCGCGATCGGGGCGGCGTCCGAAGCGCGGATGCCGGCCTTGATGATGCGAGTATAGCCGCCCTGGCGATCGGCGTAGCGCGCGGCGAGGACGTCGAACAACTTGGTGAGCTGGGCGTCGTCGAGCAGGCGGGCATGGGCCAGACGGCGGTTCGAGAGGCCGCCCTTCTTGGCCAGCGTGATCAGCTTCTCGGCATAGGGGCGCAGTTCGCGGGCCTTGGCGGTGGTGGTGGTGATCTGCTCGTGCTTGATCAGGGCCGCCGCCATGTTGCGCAGCAGCGCCGCGCGGTGCGAGCTGGTGCGCTGGAGCTTACGATGTCCGACCTTGTGACGCATATGTCTTTCCTTCGTTCGTTAAGGGCCCGAGTGAGGTAGCCCAGACCTGGCGGCACTTGGGGCGGCCGCC
>CALLNA010000219.1 GCA_938005655.1 uncultured Novosphingobium sp. | reverse complement strand
CGAGGCAGGCGGTGTCCGACTGGCCGTGCGGGATGATCGGCCACAGCTTGTCGAGGTCGGGGCCGAGTAGCTCCGATTCCATCGTGCGGCGGCGCGCGTTCATCCAGTTGACGTTGCCGCGCACCGTGTTGATCTCGCCGTTGTGGGCGATGAAGCGATAGGGGTGCGCCAGCTTCCAGCTCGGGAAGGTGTTGGTCGAGAACCGCTGGTGGACGAGGCCGAGCGCCGAGACGCAGTCCGGATCGCGCAGGTCGTCGTAGAAGCTGCCGACCTGGGTCGCCAGAAGCAGGCCCTTGTAGACGATCGTCCGGCTGGAGAAGCTCGGCATGTAGAGGTCGGCGATGCCCGGCAGGCCGTGCTTCTCGGCCAAGGCGGCGAGCGGGTTCTGGGTCTGCTTGCGGATCGCCAGGATCTTGCGCTCGAAGGCGTCCTGGTCGTCGCAGTTCTCGCCCCGGCCGACGAAGCACTGGCGGATCATCGGCATGGATTCGAGCACGGCCTTGCCTAGGCCGTCGATCGTCACCGGCACGTCGCGCCAGCCGATCAGCTTCTGCCCTTCCTTGGCGATGAACTTCTCGAAGGTGGCGACGATCAGCTCGCGGCTCGCCTCGTCCTGCGGCAGGAAGCACATGGCGACGGCATAGTCGCCCGCCGCCGGCAGGGTGACGCCGGCGCCGGCCGCCCACTTGCGGAACAGGGCGTCGGGGGTCTGGATCAGGATGCCCGCGCCGTCGCCCAGCAGGGGATCGGCGCCCACCGCGCCGCGGTGGTCGAGGTTTTTCAGGATCTCGAGCGCCTGGGTAATGATCGCATGACTTTTCGCGCCCTTGATATGGGCGACAAAGCCGACGCCGCAGGCGTCATGTTCGTTACGCGGATCATAGAGGCCCTGAGGCGCCGGAAAACCCATCGATAAATCCATCCTGTCGTCGGCCCGCTGGCTGCGGTGAAAACCGCGTCTTCCCGGGCGTTGAAGCGCGACTCGCCCGGCCGCAAAAGCGGCGGATTCGGCGCGAACGGCCCCCATGACGACAGTAAGGCAATTTTGCAACCGCGAACAGCGGAGCCAAGGGCCACCGGGGCGCGTTCGTGCGCGCTTGGGTACAGGTGGATTATCGCACTTGCGGGCGCTTCCCGCAAGCGACTCGGTCAGGCCGCGCCGCTCATCCGCTGGAGCGCGGACAGGGCGTCGCGCAGGGCGCGCTCGGTCGCCGCCGAATCCTGCCGCGGCGCAGCGGCGGTCGGCTCGGGGAACAGCGCGATGGCGGCGCCGGGTTCGCTGGGCTCTGCCGTGGCCGGGGCAGGCGCGGCGGGCCGGGCGGCGACGGGCTCGGGCGCGGGCGGGTAATAGGACGGGACCTGCGGAGCCGGCGGCGCGGCGGCTTCCGCCGCGGGCTCGGCCTCGGGCTCGATCGCCAGGGCCTCGGCCGAGGGGGCGTCGAGATAGACCGGCGCATCCTGCCGCCGCTTCTGGAGGGAGAGCGCCAGGCGCTCGATAAGTTCGAGGTGCGACAGGTCGTCGAGCTCCGCCGCGATCAGCCGCTGGGCGGCGGCCCCGCCGGGGACCGGGAAAGCGGCCGGCAGCGGGAAATAGGCCGGATCGGGCCGGCGGGCGGGCTTGAGCGCGGGTTCGGGCTCGGCTTCCGATTCCACGGCTTCCGGTTCGGCGGCGGCGGCCTCCGGGGCCGCCTCGATGACGGGGGCCTCGGTGCGGTCGGCCGGCTTGGGCTCCACGGGCGCGAAGGGGCTGCGCGTCTCCTCGTCGAGGTCGAGCTGGGAGATGTCGATGAAGCCCGGCGCGTCGGCGGCGGCGAGGGCGGCCACGGGCTCGGCGGCCTCGGCGGACGCCGCGGCGCGGGCGGCGGCGGCTTCGGCGCGGCGGGCCACGGCGGAGGGCTTGGAGCGCGCCAGCAGGCTGCCGATCGCGGCGCCGATCATCCCGCCGACCAGGGCGAGACCGAGCGCGATCAGGATGCGCGCGTTGGCGCCGAGCGGCGGAGTCGCGGCGGGCAGGATCCGGTCGATCCCGCTGGCGACGGCCAGGCGTTCGAGCAGCGAGACCCGCACGGCGAGCACGCTCAGCCCGAACAGCGCGCCGAACCAGACCGCGAGCATGGCGGGAAACAGCGGGTGCCAGGCGATCGGCGTCCTGTTCCGGGCGGTTTTGCGGTCTGCGGCCAAGATAGTTCCCCGTTCCCTCGATTCCGTCACGCGGCGGCGGCCGAATGTCCGGCCGGCTTCGAGCCTAGCAGGCTTTGGTAAACGGCCTGATAACGCTGCACGTTGCGCGCCCAGTCATGGTTTGCGGCGACATGCGCGCGGGCCAGGCTGCGCCGTTCGTCCCAGCTTGAGCGATCGGCGAGGAGATTCGCAAGGGCCTCGGCGCAGGCCTGCGGGTCGTCGGACGCGAACAGCGTGCCGGTCAGCCCGTCGGTGATCAGCTCGCGGTGTCCGCCGACCGACGAGGCGGCGACGAGCTTGCCCTGGGCCATGGCCTCGAGCGGCTTCAGCGGGGTGACGAGATCGGTCAGCCGGCTCGCCTTGCGCGGATAGGCGAGCACGTCGGTCAGGGCGTAGTAGCGCTCCACCTCGTGGTGCGGCACGCGGCCGACGAAGCGGATCGCCGCGGCGGCGGGCGAGGCTTCGGCCTGGGCCTTGAGCGCGGCCTCGCGCGGGCCGCCACCGACGAGCAGCAGCCTGGCGTCGGGCTGGCGGGCGATCAGCGCGGGCATGGCCGCGATCAGGTCGTCGAGCCCCTCGTAGTCGTAGAAGGAGCCGATGAAGCCGATCACCGGGCCCCAGGCATCCTTGGCGCCGAGGCCCAGCTCGGCGGCCAGCGCGGGATCGCGCGGGACGGGCGTGCCGAACAGGGCGAGGTCGACGCCGTTGGGCGAGATCGTGATGCGCTCGGGCGAGACCCCGCGGGCGACGAGATCGCTCCGCAGGCCCTCGCAGATCGTCACCACGGCGTCGGCCGCGGCGACGACGCTGTTCTCCAGCGCGCGGGTGAGCTGGTACTTGACCGAGCCCTCGCGTCCCGTGCCGTTGCCGACCGCGGCGTCCTCCCAGAAGGCGCGGATCTCATAGACGAAGGGGATGCCGCGCGCCCGGGCGACGCGGGCGGCGGCCTGGCCGCAGAGTGCCGGCGAATGGGCGTGGAGCACGTCCGGCCGCCACTCGTCGCAGACCTTGCCGATCGCGTCGGCGAGCAAGCCGATCTCGCGCCATTCGCGCAGGCCGGGGAGCCCGCCCGCCTCGCCCGCGGTGCGGTGGAACAGCAGGCCGTCCGCCTCCTCGGGGCTCGGTCCTTCGGCGAGATGGCGCAGGCCGGTGATTCCGCGCACCTCGATCCCCAGCGCTTGCTGCGCCTTCAGGATCGCCCGCGTGCGGAAGGTATAGCCGCTGTGCAGCGGCAACGAGTGGTCGAGGACGTGAAGGACCCTGGTCATCGCCCGTATTCCTAGGCGCGCAAGGCTTAACGGGCCGTCAACTCGCCGGTGCTAGGCGGGACGTCCTATGATCGACTATTTCGCGCTCGGGCTGATCCATGCGCTGCTGGCGCTCGCCGCCGTGCGGCTGCTGTGGCGCGACGATCTCGACCGCGATCCCGATCCGCCGGAACCCCGCCCGTGACGAGCGTCGCGCTCACGCTGTTCGTCTTCGCCCTGTTCGCGCTGGGCCTGCGGCGGCCGTTCCTGTGGGTCCTGGCCTATGTCTATATCGACATCCTGGTCCCGCAGAAGATCTCCTACGCGATCCTCGCCAAGATCCCCATCTCGCTGATCGCCTTCGTGCTGTGCTTCGGCGGCTGGCTGGTGCTCGACCGCAAGGAGGACGTGCGCTTCACCCTGCGCCAGTTCCTGTTGATCGTGCTGCTCGCCTATGCCGGCTACACCACCCTGGACGCCGATTTCCCGGTCGAGGCCGCGGAGAAATGGGCCTGGGTGTGGAAGGGCCTGGTCTTCGCGATTTTCCTGCCCTTCACCCTGCGCACCCGCCTGCGCTTCGAGGCGATGACGCTGATGATGGTCCTAACGGCCGGCGCGATCATCATCTCGGGCGGGATCAAGACGGTGATCGGCGGCGGCGGCTACGGCACCCTGCCGCTGTTCGTCAACGACAACACGGGCATCTACGAGGGCTCGATCCTCTCGACCGTGGCGATCGCGATCATCCCGCTGATCCTGTGGCTGGTCAAATGCGGCACGGTGTTCAAGCCCGACTGGCGGGTGAAGCTGTTCGCCGCCGCGCTGATCTTCGCCTGCATGCTGATGCCGGTGGGGACCCAGGCGCGCACCGGCCTGCTATGCCTCGGCCTGGTCGCGGTGCTGTCGCTGCGCACGGTCAAGCGGCGGATGCTCTACATCGGCATGGCCGGCGCGGCGGGCCTCCTGGCGCTGCCCTTCCTGCCGCAGAGCTTCCTCGAACGGATGGGCACGATCGAGAACCACCAGTCGGACAATTCCGCCTCGACCCGCGTCGCGGTGTGGAAATGGACGCTCGACTACGTGAAGGACCATCCCTTCGGCGGCGGCTTCGACGCCTATCGCTCCAACCGGATCCGATATCGCACGGTCGTCGCCAAGACCTCGGGCGGGACCACCAGCCTGGAATTCGCCGAGGTCGAGGACAAGGGCCGCGCCTATCATTCGAGCTATTTCGAGATGCTCGGCGAACAGGGCTGGGCCGGGCTGTTCCTGTGGCTGTGGATCCAGGTGCTCGGCCTGTGGCAGATGGAGCGCCTGCGCGGCCGCTGGATGAAGCGCGCGGCCGCCGCGCCGGACGATCCAGGGCAGCAATGGCAGGCGCCCTTCGCCAACGCCCTCCAGCAGGCGCAGCTCGTCTATCTGCGCGGCTCGTTCTTCGGCGGCATCGCCTACCAGCCGTTCATCCTGATGCTGGTCGGCCTGCAATGCGGCCTGTGGTCCTATTGCCGACGCATCGACAAGCCGGCCCGCGCGCCGGTGCTGCCAGAAAAGCGCAAGATGGTGGTGGCAGCTTCCTGACTTCCGATCCTCCCCACCGGGGAGTTTCAGGCGGTCAGGACCGGGGCCAGGCTCTGCCCCGGCAGGCCCTCCGGCAGTGCCACGCCCAGCATTTCGAGCTGGGTCGGCAGCACGTCGAGGATCGAGGGCTTGCTCGCGTGGACGCGGTGGCGGCCGGTCTGGATCCACAGGCAGCCGTCGGGATGGTGCCGCCCGCTCTTGATCGCGTCGATGCGGTAGAACAGCTCGCCGAAGGGGATCGCCGCGTTGCCGTCGAGCACCGGGGTCCCGGGCGCGGTGCGGGTCGAGACCTGGCAGCCGAAATAGAGCGAGCCCGGCTCGGTCTCGACCGCGGGGAAGCCGAAGACGGCGCGGCCGTCCTCCAGCCGCAGGCGCTCCAGCCGGCTGCGGGCCGCCTGCGCTGCCTCCGACGAGGCGAACCGGGCGAGGTACTGGTGGGTCATCGTCGGCGACACGTCATCGACCGAGATGCCGAGGCGCGCGAGGAAGGCGGCGACATCGTGCAGCCGATGGAAATGCTGCCCGCCCAGCTCCTCGTGCCGCAGGAACGGCTGCTGGCTGAGCGCGGACAGGAACATCAGGCTGGCGCCCTCGGCCCGGGCGAGGGCGAGGAAGCGGCCGACGATCCGGTCCATCGCCTGGTAGCCGGTGTGGATCGCCTCGCCGTAGGCGGCCATCTCGGCGGCGTCGGGGCGCACGGTGAAGGGCTCGGGGTCCATGTGCCGCCAGTAGGAATGCTGGAGGTGCGCGACGCTGTTGGCGAAGAAGCTGGCGAAGTCGGGGCGCAGCCGGTGGTAGTAGGAGCGGAACACGTCGAACTGGAGCGCGTCGAGGATCGCCACCCGTCGCCACGACAGCTCGCGCCGGCTCAGCTTCTCCTCGCCGAGCTGGCGGACGATGCCGCCCACCGTCGCCGCGCTCAGCCCGTGGCGCGCCATGAAGGCCAGGAACCGCGCATAGTCGCCCGCACCCATCCGGTCCGAGGCGTTCGAATATTCGCGCACGTTATGGCTGACGAAGCGGTTGTAGATATTGAGCTCGGCCGGGCTGGCGTCGCCCTCCTCGGACCAGGGATCGCCGACGAACAGGCTGCCCTCGCCGGTGAAGGGCGCGACGTTCATCGAGGCGAAGCTCGCCACGCGGCGCCCGGCGGCCAGCAGCAGGCGATAGACGTCGTCGTGCCCGCCGCGCTTGCCCTCGGTCAGGTGGAACACGCGGTGCCGCTCATAGGGCAGGCCGGTGTGGACCGAGTACCACTGGATCCACGGTTCGAGCAGCGCGGGCTCCTCGACGTCGGCGCGGGTGACGAACACGTCGCTCTCGTCGTGAAGGCGCTTGAAGTTCGGCAGGCTGCCGTCGGCCATCCATTGCGCGAGCAGGTGCGGGCACAGCTCGTTCAGCTCGAGCGCGATCAGGCGGCCGCCGTGCCCCTGGGCGGGACGTCCGCCGGGGGTGAAGTCTCCGGTCATCGAATTCATTGCGCGCGCTTCCCCATGCTTGCCGTAGCGTTAAGCGCGAATGCTTGCGATTTTCTCAATTTCCCGCGGTTTTCCGGCGTTGCGCGTGGGCGCGGCTTGGTCCATCACTGGTCGGGAAGCGCAAGGAGAGAGCCCTCATGCAATTGCAGGACATGGTCGCGAAGGTCGGCCAGGACATCGGCACCTCGGATTGGATTCTGGTCGACCAGGCCCGGATCGACGCCTTCGCCGACACCACCGAGGACCACCAGTTCATCCACGTGAACCCGGAGATGGCTAAGGCCACCCCCTTCGGCGGGACCATCGCCCACGGCTTCCTGACGCTGTCGCTGCTGTCGAAGATGATGGAGACCGCGATCGAGAAGCCGCAGGTGACGATGAGCGTCAACTACGGCTTCAACAAGGTCCGCTTCCTCACGCCGGTCAAGAGCGGCCAGCGCATCCGCGGCCACTTCAAGCTGACCGAGCTGGTCGAGAAGCGTCCCGGCCAGTGGCAGCAGACGGTCGAGGTCACGGTCGAGATCGAGGGCGGGGACAAGCCCTGTCTTTTGGCGGAGTGGATTTTCCAGCACTTTGCGTGAACCGGTCGTCCCGGACTTGATCCGGGACCGCCGGCCCCCAGGTTGAGCCCGCCCGTCCGCGATCCCGGGGCGAGCCCGGGATTTCGAAACAGGAGAATGCCATGCGCGACGCCGTCATCGTTTCCGCCGCCCGCACGCCGATCGGGCGCGCCTATCGCGGGGCCTTCAACGCCACCCTTGGGCCGTCGCTGGGCGCGCTCTCGCTCAAGGCCGCGGTCGAGCGGGCGGGCGTCGAGGGCGGCGAGGTCGACGACGTGCTGTGGGGCTCGGCGCTCCAGCAGGCCAGCCAGTGCCCCAACCTCGGCCGCCTCGCCGCCCTGCGCGCCGGCCTGCCGGTGACGGTGCCGGCGATGAGCCTCGACCGCCAGTGCTCCTCGGGGCTGATGAGCGTCGCCACGGCCTCGCGCCAGGTGGTCATGGACCGGATGGACGTGGTCGTCGCGGGGGGTTCGGAATCGATTTCCACGGTCCAGACCAAGGACATGCGCGTGGGCTTCGACATGGAGCTGATCGCCATGCACCAGGCGACCTACATGCCGATGCTCCAGACCGCCGAGGTCGTCGCCAAGCGCTACGGCATCAGCCGTGACGCGATGGACGAATATGCGCTCCAGTCGCAGCAGCGCACCGCCGCCGCCCAGGCGGCGGGCAAGTTCGACGCCGAGATCGTGCCGGCCACGGTGACGATGAACGTCACCGACAAGGCCACCGGCGAGACCAGCCAGAAGGAAGTGACCCTCGCCAAGGACGAGGGCAACCGCGCCGACACCACGCTCGACGGGCTCAAGGCCCTCCAGCCGGTCCTGCCCGAGGGCACGATCACCGCGGGCAACGCCAGCCAGCTTTCCGACGGCTCGGCCGCGGTGGTGGTGATGGAGGCCAGCCTCGCGGCCAAGCGCGGCCTCGCCCCGCTCGGCCGCTTCGTCGGCATGGCCGTCGCCGGGACCGAGCCCGACGAGATGGGCATCGGCCCGGTCTTCGCCGTGCCCAAGCTGCTCCAGCGCTTCGACCTCAAGATGGACGACATCGGCCTGTGGGAACTGAACGAGGCCTTCGCCGTCCAAGTGCTCTATTGCCGCGATCGGCTCGGCATCCCGAACGAGCTGCTCAACGTCAACGGCGGGGCGATCTCGATCGGCCACCCCTACGGCATGACCGGCACGCGCTGCGCGATGCACGCCCTGATCGAGGGCAAGCGGCGCGGCGCGAAGCACGTCGTCGTGACCATGTGCATCGGCGGCGGCATGGGCGCGGCGGGGCTGTTCGAGGTCTTGTGACCCCTCGGGGGCTGGTCCTGGAGTCTGATTTAGCTGCGCTGAATCAGGTGCGGCACCGGCCCACTCCCCCGGCCCGACCACCCAGAGCCTACACTGTCGGGTGGTCGGGC
>CALLNA010000218.1 GCA_938005655.1 uncultured Novosphingobium sp. | reverse complement strand
CGCGGCGTTGTCGAAGCTCGCACCATCGGGCCAGTCGAGGCTGGCCCATAGCGCCACGTAGGCAAGCTCGTGTCCGGTCGGTGGAGTCAGCGTCGAGCGGGTGCCGAGGCAATCGATCACCAGATCGAAGCTCTCGCTTGAACTGCCGTTTGCGAAGAGCAGGGCGCGGCCGCCGCTATCGAGCTTGGAACCGGCCACCGTGCGCCCGGTGCGGATGGGGACGCCCTGCGCCGCGACCGTATCGTGGAGCATGGCGAAGAGGCTCGTCCGGTGGATGCCGATGCCGTAGCGCTCGGCCCGCGTCATGGCCGCATAGCTCACGTCGAGGACGACCCGCCCCGCCGCCTTGCCGAACAGCCGGTCCACTCGGGCCCCTTCGCGGCGAACCCGGTCCGCCAGCCCCAACTGCGCCAGCACGGCCAGGCCGGTCGGCTGGATCATGAGCCCGGAGCCGAGCGGGCGCGGTGCTTCGAACCGTTCGAAGATCACGACCCGTTCGCCGGCGCGGGCGAGCAGCAGCGCTGCTGCCAAGCCCCCGATCCCGCACCCGGCAATCGCAATCGACCGTTGCCCCATGCCCGCCCTCATAGCGTGCATAAAGGTACAAAAACACACGGAAAATGCAGCATGGCCGGCTCCTGCCCGCGCGCAGGCCATGACCGCCGCGATCCGGTCGCTGGCCTGCCTGATGGCCGCGCGCCTTGTTCTGGCCCGATCATTACCGCTATCAATCACAGTCTTGTGGTTGCGAGGGAGAGGATGCCCGAACGCGATTCGAACAATCGTGGCGGTGATGGTCCGCGCGCGGTGCTGCGGGTGCCGGAAGTGCTCATGGCGGTGGCCGCCAATGCCAAGGGCATGGGCTTCGCGGAGCTGTGCGAGCGCCTTGGCCTGCCCAAGTCGAGCCTCCATCGCCTGCTACAGACCTTGGAGCAGGGGGCCTATCTCGTCCGGCGCAACGGCTTGTATGCGCTTGGCCCGGCCACCACGCGGATGATCCAGAAACTGGCCGAAGCCGCCCCTGCCGAGGACTATCCTCGTTCGGTGCGGCCGATACTGGAATGGCTGGCGCACGAGTCCGGCGAATCGGTTATCCTGGCCGAACTGACGCGCGACCGGGGCCATGTTCACTATCTCGACGTCATCAATTCGCCCAAGCCGCTGCGCTTCACGGTGCCCCTCGGCCACACCCGCCCGCTCTACGCCGCGGCGGCGGGACAGATCATGCTCGCCTACCTGCCGGTGGCCGAGCGCGAGCGCTATCTGGCCGAGGCCGAGTTCACACGGCTGACCGAGGAGACGCTCGGTCCCGATGAACTGGCCGCGCGATTGCCGGCGATAGTGGCGCAGGGCTTCGCTTTCGAGCGCAACGGCAGCTTCATCGGGGCCGGCGCGGTCGCCAGCGCCTGCTTCGACGCGAGCGGGCAGGCCCGATACGCGGTTTCCGTCGCGGGTCCCGTCGAACGGCTTGAAGCGGCAGGCGAAGGGCTGTGCGAATCGGTTCTCGAAGCGGGACGACGCATCTCGCAAGTCCTCGGCCATCGGGCCTCTTACCCGCTCGGCACTGACGCCTGACCATCTGAACCCTCTTCCGGCCGCATTCAGCCCTCCGCGCTTTGCTGGCGGGAGCGTTTCGTCGCGCCCGCCTGCCGAGGAGGTTGACAATCCCGCCCGAGACCGAATATCTCACCAGTGAGAATAGTTCTGATATAGGAACTATAGCCGAGCAAAACCTGTGGCGAAGCGGTTCGGGCAGTCGAACCGGGAACGACCTCGGGGCAGATTCGGCACGGAGAGGAGGCGACATGACGAACATTTCCATGAGGCGGGCCTTGCTGGGCTGCTCCGCGCTGACCCTGCTGGCGGTTCCGGCCGTGGCGGGCGCGCAGGAGGTGGCCGGCGACGCGGGGCAGGCGGCGGCGCAAGGCGACGAGGGGAGCGCGGGCGAGATCATCGTCACTGCCCGGCGCCGGGCGGAATCGTTGCAGGACGTGCCGGTCGCGGTCTCCGTGGTGACGGGCGCGACCTTGCAGAACAACCTCGCGACCGACCTGACCAAGATCGCCGAGCTCGCGCCGCAGGTCATCATCGGCCGCCAGACCGTGGGCACCGGCGCGGTGATCGGCATCCGCGGGATCAGCTCGACCTCCACCGATCCCGGTCTCGACCAGAGCGTCGCCGTGGCCATCGACAACGTCGTCCTCAGCCGGGGCCGCATCGTCAACACCGCGATGTTTGACCTCGCCCAGGTCGAGGTCCTCGAAGGACCGCAGGCCCTGTTCTTCGGCAAGAACTCCCCGGCCGGCGTGATCTCGGTGACGAGCGCCGGGCCGACCTCGCGCTTCGAGGGCTATGTCCGCGCCGGCTACGAGTTCAACGCCGACGAGCGCTATCTGGAGGCCGCGATCTCCGGCCCCCTCAGCGATACGCTGAGCGCCCGCTTCGCCCTGCGCGCCAGCGACCAGGAAGGCTGGATGCGCAACGTCGCCGTGCCGGTCGAGCTGCCGGGTCGGCCCGGGGTATTCGCCGCCGGGGCCAACAACGGGGTGCGCCAGCCCGCCGGGCAGAGCTATGCCGGTCGCCTGACCGTGAAGTGGGAGCCGTCCAGCGATCTCGACGTCCTGCTGAAGGTGCTGGGCGCCCATGAGCGGCTCAATTCCTCGACCGGCTATGCGGAGAGCTTCTGCGCCGGCGGGCAGACGGTTCCGACCAATTCGGGCGTGGCCCTGCCGAGCGGCGACTGCCTCAAGGACGGGGTGAAGTCCGAGGGCGGCCTTCCATCCAACTACGCGGCCAACTATCCCTACGGCAACAACGGCGTGCCGAAGTACGAAACCAGCGCGGTGCTGGCCTCGCTCGCCATCAACAAGCGGTTCGGCGACGTCACCCTGACCTCGACCACCGGCTATTACGAGCAGACCTTCACCGACAACCGCAACGGCGACTTCACGCCCTATGCGATGATCTGGGCGGTCCAGCACGAGAACTACCGCCTCGTCACCCAGGAGCTGCGCCTGGCGTCCGAGTTCAACGGCCCGATCAACTTCATGGCCGGCGCCTATTTCGAAAGCTCGTCGCGCTTCTTCGGCAACTATCCGGGGCTCTACTACCTCGGGCTCAACACCGCCGCGAACAACTATACGACCGTGGAAACCTCGGCCAACGCGGACTCGCGGAGCTGGTCGCTGTTCGGCCAGTTGAGCTGGAAGGTGCTGCCCACGCTCGAGCTGACCGCGGGGGCGCGCTATTCGCAGGACCACAAGGTCCAGGACATCGTCAACGACACGATCGGCGTCACCTCGCTGGCGTTCCGCCCGGTCGGCAGCGTCCTGACCTCGCGGGTCGACGACGACAATATCTCGCCCGAAGTCACGCTGAGCTGGAAGCCGGCGCGGAACCAGTTGTTCTACGTCGCCTACAAGACCGGCTACAAGGCGGGCGCGATCTCCACCGCCGCCTTGCTCCTGGCCAGCGCCACGCCCGACAACGTGAGGGTGGGCGCAGAGAAGGCCGACGGTTTCGAGATCGGCTACAGGGGCGCCCTGCTCGACGGCCGGCTCCGGCTGGCCTTCACCGCCTATACCTATCGGTTCAAGGACCTCCAGCTCGGCACCTTCGATTCCAGCACGGTCAGCTTCCGCATCCAGAACGCCGCCGTCGCGCGGACGCGGGGCGTGTCGGCCTCGGCCAACTTCCGCGTCAGCGACGCGCTCTCGCTGCGCGCCAATGCCGGGTACAACGATGCGTACTACGTCCGCTTTGCCGGCGCCCAGTGCTATTCGGGCCAGACGGCCGCGCAAGGATGCGTCAGCGGCCAGCAGGACCTGACCGGGGCGCCGCTGGTCCGCGCGCCGAAGTTCGTGTTCAACCTGGGCGCGGACTATTCGGTGCCGGTGGGGAGCTGGAAGGCGGCGTTCTCGATCGATGCCACCCACAGCTCCAGCTACCAGTCGGCGGCGGACAACGCGCCCGGCGGCATCCAGGACGCCTACTGGCGGCTGAACGCATCGCTGCACCTGACGCCGCCGAAGGACAATTTCCGCCTGTCGCTGATCGGCCGCAACCTGACCAACGCCTATTACCTGATCTCGACCTCGGGACGGCCGGGAGGAACCGCGAACGAGTTCATCGGCGTCTTCAACCGGCCGCGCGAGGTCGCGCTCCAGGCCGAATTCCGTTTCTGACCAAGACCGACGGACGGCCGGTGCCCGCCCGGGCGCCGGCCGCTCCCCCCAAACGCATACCAGGGAGTTTGCAGATGCCCCGCGCCCAATTGGTTTACCGGCCCGATGAGTTTCCCGGTCCGATCGACAAGGACCAGCAGCAGCAGCTCGACGCGCTGTTCGAGCATATGAAGTCGTTCGCCGGGAAGCCGGAGATACCGGGCACGGCCGGCGCCTTCGCCATCGTCGCCCGCGATCCCAAGCTGGCGCTGATGCTGCTCCAGGTCAGCGACTACATGACCAAGGAATGCGCCTGGACCACCCAGCGCAAGGACCTGCGCCAGCTCATGATCCAGACGCTGAACTGGTTCTTCAAGTGCGACTTCAACTTCCAGTCGCACCTCGCGACGGCCGAGCGCGACGGGATCAGCGCCGAGTTGCAGGCCGCGATCCCCTATTGGGAGGTCACGACGCTGTTCGACGAGGAGCAGTCGCTGGTCATCGAGTTCACCCTGGCGGCCTGCAAGGGCGAGGTCTCCGACACCCTTTTCGCCCGCGCCGTGGAGCGTTTCGGCGAGGGCGGCGCGCTGGAGTTCACCAATGCGGTCGCCTGGTGGTCGTTCTGGGCGATCGTCGCCGGGGCGGTGCGGCCCGAGCACGATTTCGGCCACTCGACCGCATCGCGGGCCGCGGCCTGAGCCGGACGCGACCGTGCAGCTCTACACGGCGGCGAACTCCAACTTCGGCGCGCGCGTCGCCATCGCGGTGCGCGCCAAGGGGCTGGCGCTCGCCGAGGCTCCGCTGCCGGCGGGCGGACTGCGCTCCCCGGCGTTCCTGGAGATCAATCCGCTGGCCAAGATTCCCGTCCTGGTGCTTGATGGCGCCATGGTCCTGCCGGAATCGGAAACGATCTTGCGCTATCTGGAAGACCGCTTCCCGGAGCCCAGCCTCTATCCCGAAGGGGCCGCGCCGCGCGCCGCGACGGACCGCGCCGGGCGGATCATGGACCTCTACGTCATGACCCCGGTGATCCGCCTGTTCCCCCATCTCGATCCCGCGCGGCGGAACGCGGCGGTGGTCGCCGACGAGGTCGAGCGCTGGCGCGCGGGCCTGGGCGTCCTCGCGCATTTCCTGCGCGATCCGCTGCCCCAAGCCCCGGCCGGGGCCTCGCTCGCCGACTGCATGCTGGCGCCCTCGCTGCACCTGTGCACTCGAATCGCCGCGCTGCTCGACCTGCCCGGCGATCCGGTGGCGGACCATTCGGTCCTGACCGCCTATTACCGGCAGATGGCCCGGCATCCGATCGTCGGCCCGGTGCTCGATGCGCTGACCGAAACCCAGGCGGCGAAGGACGTCGGGCACGGCCTGCCCTCGCTCGCCTCCCGCCACCGGCACCTGGCCGGAATGTCCCTGTCCTAGCCTCATCTTTTGGAGACCCTTTGCGATGACCCTCCGCGCTATCCACGAACGTATCGTCGATCTCATCCAGGCCGAGGGCATCGACACGATCTTCGGCATTCCCGACCCCAGCTTCTTCGCCATGTTCCTGGAGGCGGAGCGGCGGGGCATGAACCTCGTCGCGCCGCACCATGAGCAGGGCGGGGCGCTGATGGCGGACGGGCTCTACCGCCTGACCGGCAAGCCCGGGGTGATGGGGGTCAACAAGGGCCCGGGCGTCGCCAATATCGCGGCGGGCGCGGCCTATCTCGCCAAGGAGAACGTGCCGGCCGTCTTCATCATGGCCCAGCGCCACCGGCTCTACGAGCAGCGCGTCCGGCGCGGCAAGATGCAGTACATGAGCCAGACGCCGATCTTCGAAGGCGTGATGAAGTATTGCGGCTCGATCGAATATCCCGAGCAGGTCGACGAGATCTTCCACGAGGCCTTCCGCCAGGCGATGAGCGGCGTCCCCGGGCCGACCTTCGTCGAGCTGCCGCTGAGCGTCATGCAGGCCCAGCTCGACCTGCCGCCCGCGCCGCCGCCGCACCGCTATCGCCTGGTCGACCAGCACGCCGGCACGCCCGAGGTGGCCGAGGCCGCCAGGCTGCTGGAGCAGGCGAAATGCCCGATCCTGCTGGTCGGGCAGGGCGCCCTGGCCGCGCGCGGGCACGCGGCGGTGAAGGCCCTGGCCGACAAGCTGGCCTGCCCGGTGATCCAGACCACCGCTGCCGAGGCGGTGATCGAGGGGCTGGACGAGCGGACCTTTCCCTATGGCAGCGCGGTCGCTTCCGAGATCGTGGCGCAGAGCGACGTGGTCGTGGCGATCGGCACCGAGATCGGCGAGCCGATGCACTACGGCCGCGGCCATCACTGGGCGAGCGGGGACGCGGCGCGCAAGTGGATCTACGTCGAGCGCGACCCCACCGCGATCGGCGTCAACCGCCCGATCGACGTGCCGCTGGTCGGCGACCTGCGCGCCGTGGTGCCGCAACTGGTCGAGGTCCTCGGCCCGCTGCGCCGGGACCCGCCGGCCGACATGCCCAAGTGGACCCAGGCCTATGCCGCCTATCGTGCGGAGCTGTTCGCCTCCGTGCCGGGCGCGTCCGCGCCGATCCACGTCGCCCGGCTGGCGGTCGAGGCGACCCGGGTGCTGCCCCGCGATGCCGTGGTGGTGCGCGACGGCGGCGCCTCGACCATGTGGTTCTCCGCCTTCCTCCAGTTCCCGCCGCGCGACGCCATGTGGAACTCCAACTACGGCGCGATCGGGCCTGGCCTGCCCTATGCGCTCGGCGCGCAGCTCGCGGTGGGGGATTCCCGCCGGGTCGTGCTGCTGACCGGCGATTCCTCGTTCATGTTCCATATCGCGGAGATCGAGACGGCGGTCCGCAAGAACCTCCCGGTCATCTGCGTCGTCGCGGTGGACCATGCCTGGGGCATTGAGGTCGCCTCCTACAAGGCCAACTACGGGGCCGATACGACCGCGCCGGAAGCCCGCTGGGGCAAGCAGGTGCGCTTCGACAAGACCGCCGAGAGCTTCGGCGCGCACGGCGAATATGTCGAGCGCGGGGAGGACATCGCCCCGGCCGTCGAGCGCGCGCTCGCCTCGGGCAAGCCGGCCGTGATCCATGTCGCGGTCGACGCGGAGGCGAACAGCAGCTTCGTCGGGATCCCCGGCTTCACCGAGTTCCGGACCTGGTACGGCGAGGAGGGCGACAACCTCGGCTTCGCGGGAACGCCGCCTGCCGCCGCCGCGGCGGAATCCGACAAGCCGATGGACAAGGGCGCCGGCTACTGAGCCCGCTGCGCCTGAAGGGAGCGATGCGATGAATGACCTTGGACCTTTCCTGATCGTCGGCGCCACGGGGACCCAGGGCGGCTTCACCGCCCGGCACCTGCTGCGCGCCGGGCACCGGGTGCGGGCGCTGGTCCGCGATCCCGCTGCGGAGAAGGCCCGCGCGCTCGCCGGGCTGGGCGTCGAGTTGGTCCGCGGCGACCTCGACGATCCGGCCTCGCTGGCGCCCGCGCTGGAGGGCGCGGCCGGCCTGTTCTCGGTCCAGCGGCCCGATGACGGCACCGATTCCGAGCTGCGGCACGGCCTCGGCCTGGTCGAAGCCGCGCGGCGCGCCGGGGTGCGGCATGTCGTCCACTCCTCGGTCTGCCATGTCGACGAGCGCGAGCGCTTCCCCGGCTGGGCTGAAGGGCGCTGGGACCGCAAGTACTGGGACGACAAGGCGGCAGTGGAGGATGCGGTGCGCGCGGGCGGCTTCGCCCGGTGGACGATCCTGCGGCCCTCCTTCATCCTCCAGAACCTGCTGCCGCCGAAGGTCGCCGTGCTCTATCCCCAGCTTGCCGAGGGACGGTTCCTGACCCCGATCGCGGCCGACGCGCCGGTTCAGCTCATCGCGGGCGAAGACATCGGCCGCTTCGCCGCCGCCGCCCTCGCCGACCCCGAGCGCTTCGCCGGGGCGACGCTTGAGCTGGCCGCCGAGACGATGACCGTGGGCGAGATGGCGGCGACGCTCGGGCGGGTGCTCGGGCGCGAGATCGTGGCGCAATCGGTCGGGCCGGACGAGGCGCTCGCTGCCGGGCAGCCGGCCAAATGGGTCCGCTCGCAGGAATGGATCAACGAGGCGGGCTATCACATCGATCTCGGCGCGCTCGCCCCCTGGGACGTGCCGCTGATGTCCTTCGCCGCGTGGATCGAGGCGCACCGCGGGGAGTTCGCCAGCCAAGTCCCCGCCGCATGAACGACGCGCCCTACCTGCGCGAGTTCGCGAGCAACTGGCGGGCCCTGGCGGCGGCCTGCCTGGGTCTGGTGGCGGGCACGATCTCCAACTACGTCAGCAACCTGTTCTCGCCCCAGCTCGTCGCGGCGTTCGGCTGGAGCAAGGCGCAGTTCGCGCTGATCGGCCTGACCGTGGCGATCGCCGCCGTCTTCCTGCCGATCGTCGGCCGCCTGGCCGACCGCCACGGGATGCGCCGGATCGCGGCGATCGGCGTCGTCGGCCTGCCGCTGGTCTTCGTCGGCCTCGGCCTCCAGCAGGGCAGCTTCGCCGTGTTCTTCCTGCTCAGCCTGGGGCAGATGCTGATCATCTCGGCCCTGGCGGGGATCGTCGTCTACAACCGGCTGATCGTCCGCTCCTTCACCCGGGCGCGGGGGCTGGCGCTCGGCGTGGCCTCCTGCGCGCCCGCCCTGGCGGCGGCGGTCGGGACGCCGCTCCTGTCGCGGTTCATCGACGCCTACGGCTGGCGCGAGGGCTACTTCCTGATGGCCGCGGCGACGGCGCTGATTGGCGGGGCGGCCCTGGCCATGATCCCCGCCGGCTTCCACGACCGCGCGCCGCCGGCCCAGGCCCCCCGCGCCGCGGGGCGCGACTACGGCGAGCTGCTGCGCGACCGCTCGTTCCTCATCATCTTCGGGGCCATGCTGCTCTGCAACCTGCACTTCACGATGCAGACCACCCAGCTCAAGCTGATCGTGCTGGACCTGGGCATCGATTCCGCGACCGGCTCGGCGATGATCTCGTCCTTCGCGGCGGGGGTCATCGTCGGGCGGATCGCCTGTGGACTGGCGCTCGACCGCTTTCCGCCGCGCTTCGTCGCCACGGTCTGCTTCCTGATCCCCGCGCTGGGCCTCGCCCTGCTGTCGGCGGGCATCCCCAGCGTGCCGCTGCTGACCTTCGCGGTGGCGAGCCTCGGCTTCTCGCTCGGCGCGGAGGGCGACATCGCGGCCTATCTGGTCACGCGCTACTTCGCGGCCGAGCTGTTCAGCACGGTCCTCGGCCTCGTCGCCGCGGCGATGGCGGTATCGGCCCTCGTCGGATCGCTGGTGCTCAGCCGGACGGTCGCGATGACCGGCGGCTACGGCCTGTTCCTGACGATCTCGGCCACGACCATGCTGCTGGGGAGCCTGCTGTTCCTTGCCCTGCGCGGGAAGCCGCCAGGCGCGCCTCATCGCCCGCTGGCGAATGCGGGGTAACGCCGGGAGGAGAAAAACGCGGACGGGCTACGGCCGACGCGGGATTTGCCTGAACCGAACAGGCTTGGCTCGGCGTGAATTGCTGCGAACGGCTGGCGGGGCACACCTGAAACCCGCCGGCTCGGCCCTGGGATAGCAAGGACGGGAAGGCGGGGCGGGCTCGCAAGCTGCCGCCTTCCGGACAAGGTCCTCGCAAGGGATGCGGCCACTTCAGGTCCGCTGAAGCGCGCCGGCCGTGATCGCGGGAGACAAGGAGACGAAGGCCTGCCGCCTCCCGCACCCGCCGCTTGTCGGCAGCGGCGTTGCCATCCGCCGAACCGACGGCGGGGCATATAACCGATATGGTTTTAAATGTCAAGAAAAAACGTCACCCCGCGCGGGCGAGCGGGTTTGCCCCTAGGCCCGGCCCGGTTTCGGCCAGGGCGGCGGATAGGGCCCGTCGTACTCCATCAGCCGCGAGATGCTTTTCCCGGCCTCGCGCACCAGGTCGGCCACCTGCCGCGCGATGCGATCCAGGCGGTCGCTGGGGCCGGCCACCACGATCGCGGCGAAGACGTTGCCGCTCGCGTTGAAGATCGGGCTGGCGATGGCCCCGGCGCCGACGAAGTGCCCGTCCTTGTCGTGGATCACGCCGTTGCGGCGCACCCCTTCCAGGAGCGGGCCGATCTGGTCGTGGCGGGTGGTGAAGGGCGTGATCGGCTCGAAGGGGGTCTCGGCGATATAGCGCTGCTGCTCGTCCTCCGGCATGAAGGCCAGCACCGATTTGCCGGTGGCCGAGCTGTAGAGCGGGCGGTGGTCCCCGGCCGGCACCGCATATTGCAGGGGCGAATCCGCCACGATCACGTCGGCATAGACGATCTCCTGTCGCCGTTCGGACAGCAGGCCGAGGATCACCGTCTCGTCGGTCTCCGCCGCCAGCCGTTCCAGGACCGGGCGCGCGACCTGGGTGAACGGCAGCGGCCGCGCGCCGGCCCCGATCAGCCGGGCGAGCCGCTGGCTTTCGGGGCCGATGGCATAGCCGCGTCTTTCCTGCGTCAGGAACCCCGCCGTTTCCAGCGAGCGCAGCAGCCG
>CALLNA010000217.1 GCA_938005655.1 uncultured Novosphingobium sp. | reverse complement strand
CCACCGCGCCGGCGGCATCATGGCGATCCTCGGCGAGCTCGACCGCGCCGGGCTGGTCCACAACGACCTGCCGACCGTCCACAGCCGCTCGCTGGGCGCCGCGCTCGACCAGTGGGACATCGGCCGGACCAACGATCCCGCCGTGCAGGAGTTCTTCAAGGCCGCGCCGGGCGGGGTGCCCACCCAGGTCGCCTTCAGCCAGTCGCGCCGCTGGGACGCGCTCGACACCGACCGCGAGAACGGCGTGATCCGCTCGGCCGACCATGCCTTCTCCAAGGACGGCGGGCTGGCCGTGCTCTCGGGCAACATCGCGCTCGACGGGTGCATCGTGAAGACGGCGGGCGTCGACGAATCGATCCTCAAGTTCACCGGCCCCGCCGTCGTGTTCGAAAGCCAGGACGCCGCGGTGACGGGCATCCTCACCGGGCAGGTAAAGGCGGGCGACGTCGTGGTGATCCGCTACGAGGGGCCGCGCGGCGGGCCGGGGATGCAGGAGATGCTCTACCCGACGAGCTACATCAAGTCGAAGGGCCTGGGCGCCGCCTGCGCGCTCATCACCGACGGGCGCTTCTCGGGCGGCACCTCGGGCCTGTCGATCGGCCACGTCTCGCCCGAAGCGGCCGAAGGCGGGGCGATCGGCCTGGTCGAGCCGGGCGACCGGATCGAGATCGACATTCCGAACCGCACGATCCACCTCGTGGTTTCCGACGAGGTCCTGGCCGAGCGCCGCGCGGCGATGGAGGCCAGGGGCGACATGGCCTGGCATCCCGAGAAGCCGCGCAAGCGCCAGGTCTCGGTCGCGCTCCAGGCCTATGCGGCGATGACCACCAGTGCCGCGCGCGGCGCGGTGCGCGACGTCACCCAGCTCAAGCGGCGCTGAATCGTGCGGGGGGCCGGTTTCGTCGCGCTCGCGCTGCTCCTCGGCGCCTGCTCGAAAGGGGCGGCCCCGCCGCCGAAAGTGGCTGAGGGCGCCGAGCATGTAGAATGCGCGCTCGGCCCCGGCACCGGCTTCGCCAAGAACTGCGCGATCGAGCGCAGCCACGAAGGCGGGATCTATCGGATGATCGTCCGCAACCCCGACGGCGGCTTCCATCGCCTGGAGGTCGACGCGAACAACGTGATCGTCGCCTCGGACGGCGCCGATGCGGCGCAGGTCGTTCTCAACGGCACGGTCGCCGAAGTGACCGTGGGCGAGGACCGCTACCGCATCCCGCTCGAGCGCCGCGCCGATGTCCCGAACCCCTGACCAGGTCCTGACCGTCGCGCAGATGCGGAGCGCCGAGGAGGCGCTGATCGCGGCCGGCTCCAGCGTCGAGGCGCTGATGGATCTGGCGGGCAGGGGCGCCGCCGAATGGGTCTGGCGCGTCGCGGCCCATCGACCCGTCACCGTGCTCTGTGGCCCCGGCAACAATGGCGGCGACGGCTACGTGATCGCCGAGGCCCTGCGGGCACGAGGCGGCGCGGTGGCGGTGGTCGCCGCGGCCGAGCCGAGGACGGACGCGGCGCGCAACGCCCGCTCGCTGTTCCAGGGCGAGGTGCTCGGCCCGGAAGAGCGCCCGCACGGCGAGGTGCTGGTCGATTGCCTGTTCGGCAGCGGCCTGACCCGGGGGCTGGGCGAGGCGCATCTCGCGCTGCTGGGCGATCTGGCCCGCAGCCACCGGCACCGCATTGCCATCGACCTGCCCAGCGGGGTGGAGAGCGATTCCGGCCAGCCCCTCAATAAGGGCCTGCCGGACTACGACCTGACGGTGGCCCTCGGCGCCTGGAAATTCGCGCATTACCTGATGCCGGCCTGCGCCGGGATCGGTGCGCTGCGGCTGGTAGGGATCGGCGTAGCGCCGGTCGCGGGCGCGGCGCGGGTGATTGGCCCGCCCGCGCTGGGCGCTCCGGCTGCGGACGCGCACAAGTACCGGCGCGGCTTGCTCGGCGTTGTCGGGGGTGAGATGCCCGGCGCGAGCATCCTGGCCTCCGTCGCTGCGCAAGGGGCCGGGGCGGGGTACGTGAAGCTCCTGGGCGAGCCTGTCGCAGCCCAGGCGCTGTCCTGGGATCTCGTCCTCGAAACCGTGCCCCTCGCCCAGGCATTGGCGGACAGGCGCTACAACGCCCTGCTGGTTGGCCCGGGCCTCGGCCGTAACGCGCGGGCCCGCGAGCGGCTGCTGACCGCGCTCGCCGCCGGGATACCCACCGTCGCCGATGCCGACGCCCTCATGCTGCTCCAGCCCGGCGATCCCGCGCCCGCGATCGTCACGCCGCACGAAGGCGAGCTTGCCGCGTTGGAACGGGCATTCGGCCTCGCCCCCGCGCCCGCCAAGCCCGACCGCGCCCGCGCGCTCGCCCGGGCCGGCGGCATGGTCGTCGTCGCCAAGGGGCCGGACACCGTGATCGCCGCGCCCGATGGCCGCCTGGCGCTCGCCCCGCGCGCGTCGAGCTGGCTCTCCACCGCCGGCACGGGAGACGTCCTGGCCGGCATCGTCGCCAGCCGCCTCGCGACGGGGATCGAGCCCTTCGCTGCCGCCTGCGAGGGCGTCTGGCTCCATGCCGAAGCCGCGCGGCATTGCCTGCCGCCCTTTACCGCCGAAGACCTTGCCCGCGCCGTTCCCGCCGCCTACGCCGCCGCGCTGTGAGCGAAACCGAAGAGATCATCCGCATCGCCGCCAAGGGCGATGGCGTCACGGCTTCGGGCCGCCATGTCCCGCTGACCGCGCCGGGCGACCGGGTCCTGGCCGACGGCAGCGTGGAGCCGGGTCCCCATCACGCCGCGCCGCCGTGCCGTCACTTCCCGGTCTGCGGCGGATGCCAGCTCCAGCAGCTCGATGAGGGGAGCCTGGCGCATTTCGTCGAGGCGCGCGTCACCAACGCGTCGGTGTCGCAGGAGCTCGGGGCCGAGCGGATTGCGTCGCCGCACCTCTCGCCACCGGGAACGCGCCGCCGCGCCTCGCTCCGCGCGGAAAGCTCGGGCGGGCGGATCGTCATCGGTTTCCGCGAAGGCAAGTCGCATCGCGTGGTCGAGCTGGCGGAATGCCCGGTCCTCCTGCCCGAGCTGATGGCAATTCTAAGACCCCTGCGCAAGCTGTTGATCGAGATAGGGGAGGGTGCCGCACGGGGTCGCAATCGGGCCAAGGGCGCGGGTAAGCCGCGCATGGCCGCCGACATCGAGCTGGCCATGACCGGGCAGGGCGTCGACCTCGGCATCAAGGGGCTGACCGTCGAGGGGCTGGCGGCGACCGAGGCCATGCTCGACTTCGCCCGAAGTCACCACCTCGCGCGGCTGACGCTTGACCAGGGCTTTGGCCCGGAGGCGCTGTGGGAGCCCGAGCCGGTCACGGTGACGCTGGGCGGGGTCGAGGTCGGCTTTCCGCCCGGCGCCTTCCTCCAGGCGACGCTCGACGGCGAGCAGGCGCTCGTCGCCGCCGCGCGCGAGTGGCTGGCGGGCGCGGCGACCGTGGCGGATCTGTTCGCCGGGCTCGGCACCTTCGCCTTCGCGCTGGCCGGGCCGCAGACCAGGGTGCTGGCCGTCGAGGCGGCGCGCGACGCCCATCTCGCCTGCAAGGCCGCGGCGGGGCGGG
>CALLNA010000216.1 GCA_938005655.1 uncultured Novosphingobium sp. | reverse complement strand
ACAGCGACAAGTTCCTCGGCCCGGCGATCCTGCTCCAGGCCTATCGCTGGCTGGCCGACAGCCGCGACGAGATGACCGGCGAGCGGCTCGACGAGTTGGAGGACCCCTTCCGCCTCTACCGCTGCCACACGATCATGAACTGCGCCAACGTCTGCCCCAAGGGCCTGTCCCCGGCGCGCGCCATCGCCGAGATCAAGAAGATGCAGGCGGAACGGCACGTCTGAGCGCTCTCCAACCGTCCGTCGCGAGCTTGTGAAGGACCGGCCTTTCTCGACCCCGGCGCACCGCCCGGGGAAAGGAGCGGTCCCTCGGCAAGCCCGGGACGAACGGGTCTGGTCGAGGTATTGATTTTGGATACCGCCCCCCTCACCAATTTCATCTGCGAGCCCGACCCGGAGAACCCGGGCTGGAAGCGTTGGGTGATGGCCGATCCCACCCGCTACAACGATGTGGTGCTGGGTAGGCAGCTCGTGCGCGCCGAAGGGGCCGCCACCGCCCGACTGCGGATGTTCCCGCGCCATGAACACGGCAATACCGGCGGCCGGGTCCACGGCGGGATCGTCCTCGGCTTCGCCGACGTCTCGCTGTTCGCGGCCGCCTATGTCCTGCGCGGGATCGATGCCGGCCGCTCGATGACCGTCGACCTCTCGGCCCAGTTCATCGGCGCCGGGGACCTCGGCAAGCCGCTCGACGCCGTGGTCGACCTTCTGCGCGAGACCGGGCGGATGATCTTCCTGCGCGGGCTGGTGGTGCAGGACGAGAACATCGTCGCCTCCTTCGCCGGCACCATCCGCAAGCCGTCGCGGCGATGAGCGGGATCGTCAGCCGCTACGAGGCGCTGGTCGCATCGGGAGAGCTGCGCGCCGATCCGGAGCAGGCCGCAGCCGCCGAACGGCTCGAACGCCTCCAGCGGGAGCTCGAGGCCGCCGTTCCCCAACGCGGCCTGCTCGGCAAGCTGCTGAACCGCAAGCCCCCGCCGCCGCGCGGCGTCTATCTCTGGGGCGGGGTCGGCCGCGGCAAGTCGATGCTGATGGACCTGTTCCACGAGTCCCTGCAAATCCGCCGCAAGCGCCGCGTTCATTTCCACGCCTTCATGCTGGAGGTCCACGCCCTGCTGCGCGAGGAGCGCAAGAAGGAAGCGGGCGACCCGATCCTTCCCGTCGCCGCCGCGCTCGGCGAGCAGCTCCGCGTCCTCGCCTTCGACGAGATGGTGGTGAACAATTCCGCCGACGCCATGATCATGAGCCGGCTGTTCACCTCGCTGATCGTCGATCACGGCGTGACCATCGTCACCACCTCGAACCGCGCGCCGGACCAGCTCTACAAGGACGGCCTCAACCGCGAGCACTTCCTGCCCTTCATCGCCCTGATCGAGCGCGAGCTGGACGTGCTGACGCTGAACGGCCCGGTCGACTACCGCCTCCAGCGGCTCGGCGGCATGGCGACCTGGCACATGCCGCTGGGCGAAGCCGCCACCGAGCAGGTGCGCGAGGTCTTCTTCCGCCTGACCGACTATTCCCCCGAGGATATCGACCACGTCCCCTCGACCGAGCTCGACCTCGGCGGCGGGCGGACGCTGTTCGTGCCCAAGGCCCTGAAAGGCGTCGCCGTGTTCAGCTTCAAGCGGCTATGCGGCGAGGCGCGCGGCGCGGCGGACTATCTCGCCATCGCCAAGCACTACCACACCGTGATCCTGGTCGGCATCCCGAAGATGGGGCCGGACCAGCGCAACGAGGCGACCCGCTTCGTCACGCTGATCGACGCGCTCTACGAATACAAGGTCAAGCTGTTCGTCGCGGCCGACGCCGCGCCGGAAGACCTCTACCAGCAGGGCGACGGCCGCTTCGAGTTCGACCGTACGATCAGCCGCCTCCAGGAGATGCAGAGCGCCGACTACCTCGCCCTGGGCCACGGCGAGGAGTGATCGCCCCGGGCCGGGCCCGGGACGAGGTCACAGGTCGAGCTTGGCCGTGATCCGGATGTCCCGACCCGCCAGCGGCGCATAGTCCTTGAGGAACGAGGCGTGGCGGCGCGCGTCGACGTCGAACAGGTTGTTCGCCGCCAGGGTCAGGCTCAGCGGCCGCTGCTTGCCCCACGGACGCCAGGTCGCCTCCAGATTGACCGTGGTATAGGCCGGCGTCGGCGTTTCCAGCGGGGCGACGCGGTTCTGGGCGGTGACGTGCTCGACCTCGCCGCGCAGGTCCCATGAGGGCGAGCTCAGCCCGAGCCCGCCGAGCACGCGCAGCGGCGGGATGCGCGGCGCCGGGCCGAAGCCGTCGATCGTCGCATGGACGTAGTCGACCAGCGCGTCGGCCGAGAGCTTCCAGTCGCCGAAATCGGCGAGCGTGGCCTGGCCCTGGATCTCGAAGCCGTAGTAGCGCGCGTTCGCCTGGCTCATCTGATAGACCGGCAGCCCGTCCTCGATCGCGCCGGTCGCGGCCTGGTAGATGAAGTTGTCGAACCAGGTGTGGTAGAACGAGGCCTCCAGGCTGTAGCCCGGCCCGCTGCCGCGCAGGATCGCCTCGACGCTGACCGCGCGTTCCTTGGCCAGGCTCGGATCGCCGATCTCGAAGGCCTCGGTTCCGGCGTGCGGGCCGTTGGCGAACAATTCTTCCGCCGCCGGCGCGCGCTCGGTGCGCGAGACGTTCACGCCGAACTTCCACCCCGGCGCGAAGGTATAGGCGCCGCCGGCCGAGAACGAGAAGGCGTCGAAGCTGCGCGAGCCGTCAAAGAACTGCGGCTGCGCGGCGTCGGGCATGGCATCGGCCGTGGTGTGCTCGAACCGGGCGCCGGCTTCGAACTTGAAGGGACCGGACTCAAGCTGCTGGAGGGTGAAGAACCCGACCTGGCGCGTCGAGTTGCGCGGCAGGAAAGCCTCGTCGCCGACCACGTCGAAGTCGCGGATGGCGAACTGGGCGCCGGTCACGCCCTGCCACCCGCCGTGCTTGGCCTGGGTGATCTCGAGCCGGCCTTCCATGCCCTGGTTGTAGAAGGCCGTGCCGACCGAGCCGTCCTCCTCCAGCTCGAAGTGCTTGTAGTCGGCATAGCCGAAGCGCAGGCCGATCTTGTCGATCACGCTGCCGTGCGGCGTGACCTCGGCCTTGGCGTCGATGCGGTCCTGGCGGAGCTGGAGACGCGGCGCTTCCTGCTCCTGCCCGATCTCGGTCGCGAAGCGGATCGGCACACCGTAGAGGCTGTCGTAGTGGCTGTAGGCCACGCCGATCGAGCCGCCGTCGCCGATGTAGGCCGCGCCGACGGCGGCGGTCCAGGTCCGCGCGGCGGTGTTGGGCAGCGTACCCTTGACCGCGGCGTTCTCGGCGAAGTCGATTTCCGGATCGGGATTGGGCAGCAGGCTGGAGGCCAGCGCATCGGCCCGCAGCGCCGGGGTCAGGGCATAGCCGCCGATGCGGATGTCGTCGGACTTGTCGTAGCTGCCGTCGGCATGGAGCACCCAGCCCCCGCCGAGCCGCACGTCGGCCGAGCCCGCCAGCGACCGCTCGTTCGCCGCCGAGCCATAGCCAGCCAGGGCCGACAGGTGCACGGGCTCGTCGGGCACGGCGTTGGGAATGCGGCGGTCGATCACGTTGACCACCCCGCCGATGGCCGAGGAGCCGTAGAGCAACGACTGCGGACCGCGCAGCACCTCGATCCGCTCGGCCAGCAGCGGATTGACCACCGCCGCGTGATCGACCGAGGGGTTGGAGACGCCGATCGAGCCGATCCCGTTGGTCAGGACCCGCACGCGCTCGCCCTCCAGGCCGCGCAGGATCGGGCGGGAGGCCGTGGGGCCGAACGAGCTGGCGGTCACGCCCGGAGTGCGGGCCAGGGTGTCGCCGATCGACGGGCGCAGCGCCGCGGTCAGCTCCTCGCCCTTGAGCACGGCGACGCCCGACAGCGTGTCCTCGCGCGCGACGGGCAGCGCCGCGGTGACGACGATGTCCTCGGTCGGACGCTCGTGATAGTCGTCCTTGGCGTGATCGTGGGTCGGCGCCTCATCGGCGAAGGCGGGCGCGGCGGACAGGGCCAGGATCGTCGCGATGGCACAGGCACTGCCGGATTTGTCGAGTCGCACGTCGGCTCCCTTCGATTGCAGTTGTTCGTTGCCGGCGCCTCTATCCAGATATTCGAGATGATACAACATTACATTTATGAAATGTCAGTGCCTTGCCGCGCCCTTCCACCGGACTGGCGAACTCCCGCCTGCTCGGGCAAAACGGAGGCGACGAGATATCTGCTGCAAAACCCTTGACTTCAAGAACCATATTGGTTATACAAGCTGCCAGCGCCGGCCCTCGCCCGGGACCAGGCTTCCCACCAAAAGGAGACAGGCATGATCGTCACGACGACCGAGAACGTAGCGGGGCACGATACCGTGGAAAGTCTGGGCCAGGTGTTCGGCGTGGTCGTCCGCAGCCGGGGCCTGGGCGGCAACATCGTCGCCGGCCTGCGCTCGCTGATCGGCGGGGAGATCAAGGAATACACTTCGTTGGTCGAGGATACGCGCCGCCATGCGGTCGACCGGCTCGTCGCGAACGCCCGGCTGATGGGCGCCGACGCCGTCGTAATGATGCGGTTCGATTCCGGCTCGATCGGGCAGACGATGAACGAGGTCGTCGCCTACGGCCGCGCGATGAGCGGCGGCGCCAAGACGGTCGGCTATGCGGTGGGCGCCCTCTTGATCGGCGGCGGCCTGCTGCTCGAGGCCCTGCACGGCGGCGGGCTCGGCCTGCTCCTGTTCGGAGCCCTGGTCATCGCCGGCATCGCGCTGGAGCCGCGGTATCGGCGTTCCGCCACGGGGTCCGCGCCGGCTGCCTGGCAACCCACCGGAGAACGGTTCATCGACGATGAGACCGGCGAACTGATCGAGGTCTGGTACGATCCGGCAAGCGGCCGGCGCGACTACCGCCCGGTGCGTCCCTAACCCCGCTTGATAAAGGCGGGGACGCTTCCCATCTGCATCGGATACCGGCGGCAACACCCCGCCGAGGTGGAAAACTCCCATGATCGAAGTACGACCGTTCGCTGGCCTGGGCCACGCCGATCACGGCTGGCTGGACGCCCGCCATCACTTCAGCTTCGCTTCCTATCTCGACCGCGGCCGCATGGGCTGGGGCGCGATCCGGGTATGGAACGACGACACGATCACCGCGAAGTCCGGCTTCCCGCCGCACCCGCATAGCGACATGGAGATCGTGACCTTCGTCCGCACCGGCGCGATCAGCCATCAGGACAGCCTGGGGAACAAGGGCCGCACGGCGGCCGGCGACGTCCAGGTGATGAGCGCGGGCACGGGCATCACCCATGCCGAATACAACCTGGAGGACGAGGCGACCACGCTGTTCCAGATCTGGATTCTCCCCGACGAGACCGGCGCGGCCCCGAGCTGGGGCCAGCGCGAGTTCCCGCGCGGAGAGCGCGCCGGACGCTGGGAGATCATGGCCAGCGGCACGCCGGAGGCCGACGGCGCCCTGCCCATCCGCGCCGATGCCAAGGTTGCCGCGGCGACGATCCCGGCGGGGCAGAACGTGGCCTATCCGGCCGATCCCGCGCGGCATCAGTACTTGGTCGCGCCGGTCGGCCGCATCCGCATCAACGGCGTCGAGGCCCAGCCCCGGGACGGCGTGGCGATCACCGGCGAGACGCAGATCGTCGTCGAGGCGCTCGACGACGCGGAAGTCGTCCTGGTCGATTCCCGCTAGGAAGTGATCAGCCCGCCCTAGCCAGCCGCACCTGCGCGCTGGCCAGGCGGGTCATCAGCTTGAGGTCGCTCTCGCCGAGTTGGAGCGCGGAATCCGCCCAGTGGCCGACGATCTCGCGCAGCTCCGCCAGGGCGACCGGCGCGGCGGTCCGCATCGCCCGCCGCGCGCCGACCAGGCCGGCGTGCTTGCGCTGCGACTTGCCCATGAACTGGCGAACTGCGTCGATCCCCTCGCCCGGCGCGGCGAGCTGTTGGACGATGCCCATCTCGTACATGGCTTCGGCCGAATAGGTCTCGCTCGAAAGGATCATGCGATCAGCCATGGCCGTGCCGAGCCGGCGCGAGAGCAGCGAATGGGCCCCCATGCCCGGAAACAGCCCGAAGACGATCTCCGGCAGGCCGAAGGTGGCCCCGCGCTCGGCCACGATGTGGTCGAACGAGAGCAGCGCCTCGAACCCGCCGCCGAGCGCCTGCCCCTGGACCAGCCCGACCGTGATCATCGGCAGGTCGAGCGCGTACATGTTGCGGTGGAGTATCTCCACACAGCGGTTGCCGTAGGCGACCAAGCCCTCGCGGTTGCCTGCGCGGATCAGGCCGTGGAACAGTTCCAGGTCGCCGCCGAGGCAAAATACCCCCGGCGCTCGGCTGCCGAGGATCAGGTAATCGAGCCCCAGCCTGCCGGGGCCAAAATTGCCCGCGATCAGGTGCTGCCACTGCTCGAAGTCATGGAGCATCGGCGGGGTGAAGCTGGGCCGGTTGGCCGGGCGCATGAACGTCCACAAGGCCTTGGCTTCCGTTTCGTAGAACACCTCCAGCTCGGCAAGGTTGAGCAGGCGTTCGGGAACGGCCAGGCGCTGGACCGAATGCTCCAGCAAGGATTCTTCGCCCGGGTACAACGGCAGGGCCGGCGCATCGATGTGCGACATACCGCCGTGCTCACTGTCCAGATCGCTCGCAAGTCGATCCATGCGACCCCCTGATCTGTTGACCCCGCGGCATGATGCCGCGTTTCCCCGTTTCGAATTCCAGAGGAATCTAAACCGGTTAACCATCCTTGTAAAAGGAATTTTAACTATAAGCGCCCGATCGGGGCATCGGCCGCGCCGAACCCGGCATTGCCCCTAGGCAGAACTACCAGTTCAGACTCAGCTTGAAGTGCCGAGACGGGCAAGTGCCTTGTCGAGCATCAGCAGTTGCCACAGGAGGCGGGAATTGTCCGCCCTGCCGGCGACATGGGCGTCGGCCAGTTGCCGCAGCCGCTGCGGATCGAACCACCCGGTCCGGGCAAGCGAGGTGCTCGCGCCGATGGTCCGCGCGGCTTCAGCCAGGGGGCCGCGGAACCACTGGGCGATCGGGGTCACGAAGCCCTGCTTGGGGCGGTAGAGGACGTCGTCGGGCAGGTAGCGCCGCATCGTCCGCTTGAGCAGCCACTTGCCCTGCCCGCCCCTCAGGCGCAGCCGCTCGGGCAGGCTCGCGGCGAACTCGATCAGGCGATGGTCGAGCAGCGGCTCGCGCGCCTCCAGGCTCACCGCCATGCTCGTGCGATCGACCTTGGTGAGGATGTCGCCCGGCAGCCAGAACTTGAGATCGGCATATTGCGCCCGGTCGAGCGCCGAACGCCCCGGCGCGCCGTGCATGAGGGCGGCCAGCTCGTCCTCCGCGCGGTGCGCCCCGCGGCGACGGCGGAAATCGTCGGTATAGATCGTCTCGCGCACCTCGGGCGGGGTGATCGACAGGGCGCGGGCATAGGCCTGCCCATCATCGCCCGCGAGCGAGAGCAGCGTGGTCTTGGCCCGCAGCGGCCGCGGCGCCCAGTCGGCCTTGGGGTAGATCGCGCCGAGGCCGCCGAACAGCGGCCCGCGCAAGGCCTGCGGCAGGACCCCGCGCAACCGCCCCTCGCGGTGCTGGAACAGGTGGCGGCGATAGCCCGCGACTGCCTCGTCCGCCCCGTCGCCGGACAGGGCGACGGTCACGGTCTCGCGCGCGAGCTGGCAGACCCGCCAGGTCGGCAGGGCCGAAGCGTCGGCAAAGGGTTCGTCGAACATCGCGGCGACCTGATCCACCGCCGCGAAATCATCGGGCGAGACCAAGCGGCTGCGATGCTCGGTGGCGAAGCGCCGCGCGACCGTATCGGCATAGGAGGTCTCGTCCAGCGCGGCGACGTCGAAGCCGATCGAGCAGGTCCGGACCGGATCGGCGCTGGCCTCGGCCATCAGCGCGACCACGGCCGAGCTGTCCACCCCGCCCGAGAGGAACGCGCCGAGCGGGACGTCCGCGACCATCCGCAAGGTCACGGCATCGCGCAACAGGTGCAGCAACTCGGCCTCGAGATCGGCGTCGCTGCCCTTGCGGCGCTCCCGGAACGAGACGTCCCACCAGGGCACCGGCGCGACGGCCGCGCCATCGTGGCGCAGCAGACGATAGTGCCCGGCGGGCAGCTTCTCGACCCCGCTCAGGAAGGAGCGGGTATCGGGCACGTAGCCCCAGGTCAGGAAGTCCTCGACCGCCAGCGGATCGACCTCCCGTCGCAGCAGGGGGTGGGCCATCAGGCCCTTCAATTCGGAGGCGAAGACCAGGCTGCCGTCGCTGAGCTGGGCGGTGAACAGCGGCTTCACCCCGAGCCGGTCGCGGGCGAGGAACAGCGTCCGCTCCGCCAGGTCGTAGATCGCGAACGCGAACATGCCGTGGAGCCGGGGCAGGCAATGGACGCCCCAGCGCTGCCAGGCGGCGAGGATCACCTCGCTGTCGCCATCGGTATGGAACACCGCCCCCAGCGCCTTCAGCTCGGCGCGCAGCTCACGGTAGTTGTAGATCTCGCCGTTGAAGACGAGCATCGCCCGGCCGTCACTCGAGGCCATCGGCTGCGGCGAGCCGGCGACGTCGATGATCGAGAGGCGGCGATGGCCGAGCCCTACGCCCGGCGCGGTCCAGACCCCGTGCCCGTCAGGGCCGCGATGGATCATGGCGTCGCACATCCGCTCGATCCGGGCAGGATCGACCGGCTTGGGCGTCGACAGATGGAATATTCCCGCGATCCCGCACATTCGCGCCTGCCCTAGCGAATAGCCGTAGCGCGGTCCATCCACTCGCCTAGCGGACCGACCGACGCCCGGAACGCCCGGAGCGATGCCTGGGCGTGCGGCTCCTCGCTGGAAAGGATCAGCAGCACGGTCGGCCGGGCGCGCAGACGCAGCCGGTCGGCGATATTGGCCAGCTTGAGCCGCAGGTTGCTGCCGGTCAGCAGGCTGCCGGTGCGATAGGTCGTCGCGGCCACGCGGCCATAGCGGCCCTCGCCCAGCAGCCGGTCGGACTTGGCCTCGCCGAAGGCGGGTCCGGGGGACAGCCAGGCCCAGGCCGTGCCCGGCGTCAGGGCGCCCTCGCCGAAGCCGCCGGCTTCCTTGCCCTCGTCCTGCGAGGCGTAGAGCGCCAGAAATACGTCGACCTGCCGCCCCTCCGCATCGCGATAGCGCCCGAGCAAGCGATGCTCCGCCCCCCGCGCCCGCGGCTCCCACCAGATCTTCGGGGCATAGGGTACGCGCTGCCACCCGGCGACCTCGGGCAGCGAGATCCGCTCCGGAAGCGGCGCGCGGAGGCGATCCGCCGCGCTCGCCCAGGCCAGGACCACCACGATGATCGCGCATAGCGCGCCTAACGCGGGCAGCGGGGCCAGCACCAGGCGTTCGAGGCGGGTCAGGAAGGGCGAGGCCTCGATCGCCGCCGCGTCGATCATCGGATCATCGGCCGCGCGGTCGAAGAACCGCCAGGCCAGCGCCAGGGTCAGGGCCATGACCACCGCGAAGAAGACCCAGCCATAGATCAGGTGGTCGATCCCGGTCGCCTTCTCCGCGCCGACATATTGGGCGACGAAGATCGTCCCCCAGGCCCGCACCCCGTTGGCGAGGACCGGCAGGACCATCGCGAGCGCGAGGAAGGCGATCCGGCGCGGCCAGGACCGGAAGCAGACGTTGCCGACCAGCACCCCGAAGGCGGTCATGGCGATGAGGAACTTCACGCCCGAGCAGGCTTCGGCGACCTCGAACAGGCCGGCCGGCGTCGAGATGAACACGCCGTCGATCACCGCGGGAACGCCGCTGATCCCGACCAGGGCGATCGTCAGCCTCGCCGTGACCAGTTGCAACGGCGGCACCAGCTCGTCGCCGAAGGGCACGAGGAACGCCATGTAGGCCAGCGGAAAGGCCAGGCCCGCGCCGGCCTTGGGGCCGAGCAAGGTCAGCGCGGCGCCGACCAGCATGGCGACGGCCCCCGCCTGGCTAGCGAGGGAGAAGCCGGCGAACTCGCCGAGCAGCCAGAGGAAGGCGGCAGCGGCAAAGGCGACCAGGCCGGGCCACCAGGCAACCGGCCGAAGCTGCGCAAGCCGCGGCGCGCGGGTCCAGACCAGCCAGGCGACGATCGCCGGCACGACCAGGATGTGCGTATAGGTCGAGCTGTTCCACCACTGCCCGGCCATGGCCGTCCATTCGCCATGGAACAGCGCGATCAGGGCCGCCCAGGCTATCGCCAGACGCGCCACGGCAGCACGCCACGGCGCCGGCCAGGCCTCGGCCCAGCCCAGGGAGCCTATCCGCGACAAGGCCTCAGGCCGCATCCTGGGCAGCCAGTCGGCGGGCGCCGAGAATCTCGGGCAGGTCCGCGAGAGCGCTCGCCCAGCTGAACCGCTCAACGATGAAGCGCCGGGCATCCTGGCCCAATGCGCGGGCCGAGGCGGGATCGGCGGCGAGGCGACGGACGGCCAGCGCCAGGTCGGCGTCGCTGTCGGCGACCACGAAGTGCTTGCCGTCGGTGGCCGGAATGCCGGTCGCGGCGGCGGAGGTGAGGACGGTCGGCAAGGCCATGGCCATCGCCTCCAGCACCTTGTTCTGGACGCCACGGCCGATCTCCAGCGGCACCAGCGCGGCATCCGCGCCCTTGAGCCAGGGCCGGACATCGTCGACACTGCCCCAGACATGGGTGCCGTTGAGCCCATGCAGCGACTTAACCCGGTCGGTCGGGTTGCGGCCGACGACATGGAAGCTCGCCGCGGGGCAGTCCTCGCGGATCAGCGGCATCACCCGCTGGGCGGCCCGGGCCACGGCGTCGATGTTGGGCGGATAGTCCATCTGCCCGGTGAAGATCAGGCGCGGCCCCGGCAGGTCTTCCAGGCGCGGCTCCGCGAGGCAGCCCCCGGGATCGAACGCGGCGCTGTCGATGCCGTTGCGCAGCACCCTAACATCAGCCTGTGCCAGCTCTTCCGGGGTGAGCCGGGAGGAGAACAGGGCCGCTTCCTCCGCGCTGATCAGCAAGCTGACCTCCGCGCGCGTGGCGATCCGCGCCTCCTCGTCGCGCAGCAGGCGGCCCTCGCGCTCGTACACCCGCCGGGCGAAGTTGCGTGGGCGCTTGGCGTAGTTCTCGAACTTCAGGGAATCGCAGTCGACGAAATCGGCGACGACCCGGCCGGCGAAGTCGTCCGGGACATATTGCCCCATCTGGCCGGAGAAGATGAAGATAGTGCCGATCGGGCGCTCGCGCAGAACCGTGCCGACATAGTGCGCCAGCGCGGGATCGTAGAAGGCGTGAAGGCTGACCGGCCTGCCCGAGACCAGCGAGCGCAGCCCGGCGAGGATCAACGGCCGGGACCGGGGGACGAGCCGATAGCTCCTCGCAAGCCCCGCCAGCTCGACCTCCTCGGCCATGTCGGCGTCGTCCTCAGCGAAGGTGGCGACATGGACCGGGGCGATCTGGACCAGACGCTTGAGCAGGTTGTGCGAGCGGATCTTGTCACCGCGGTTGGGCGGAAAGGGAATCCGGTGGGCAAGGAACAGGATCTCGCGCATCAGCCCAGCCCGCGCGCGATCATCGGGCCGAGGCGGTTGGCCACGGCCAGCGGCAGGCGGCTCCACAAGGAGGCCAGGGCCGCGTTGCCGGCGCTGTTGGGGTTGGCGTCACGCACCGGCGCGCCCGGCGCGGTCCAGACCGCATAGTGCAGCGGCTGCGGCTCGAAGCCCCAGTTGCGCTTGAAGTGATAGGCGCCGCTGCCGGTCTTGGAGCGGCCGAAGTCGAAGCACTCGCAGCCGCGGGCGCGGGCGTGGCGCATCAGCTCGAAATACATCCGATCGTTGGCGCGCAGCCGCCGCGCGTCGCGGGTGCCGCCGCCCCAGTAAGGCAGGACCGCGCCGCGATGGTAGAGCGAGAGCACGCTCGCCACCGGCCGGCCCTGGCTGCGGACGGTCAGGATGTCCGCATCGCCGCCGAAATTGTCCAGCACCGCATCGAACAGCGCGCGCGGGAAGACCGGGGTGCCGAGATTGCGGACACTTTCGGCATAGACCTGGTAATGCGCGGTGCGATCGGCGGGCGACGCGCCGACCTCGATGGTCAGGTCGCAGTCCAGCCCCTTGCGGACCTCGGCCCGTTGCTTGCGCGGGATCGCGAGGAGCAGGGCCTCGTCCTCCTCGGCGAGCGGGCGGACGAAGCCGCAGTGCGCCTCGCTCTTGAGCGACCACCCCGCCCTCGCCTCCGGCAGGCGGCCGCCGCGCAGTTCCACGGTGGGGCAGGAACGGCTGAGGGCAAGATCCTCGACCGCGGCGAAGACC
>CALLNA010000215.1 GCA_938005655.1 uncultured Novosphingobium sp. | reverse complement strand
TCGCCCGCCGGTGCGGGTCACGATTGTCCGAGTTGCGCGAGCGGTTCGCGCTCGCCGCGGCTGAAGTCGATGATCTCGCCCACGCGCAGGGCCTGCCGGGCCATGGCGGGCTGGAAAGTATAGCAGTTGGGCGGCATCCGTGTCGCGTCCGATTGGTGCTCCAGCGGAATCCGGCGGCCGTGGGCGATCAGGCAGGCCCATTGCAGGATCTTCGCCGCCTCGCGCGTGGCGGGATCCAGGGCGTCGATCCAGTCGCGGAGTTGCATCAGGTTCCGGCCCGCCAGCTCGGCGGGCTCGGCCAGCTCCATGCCCGCGAGCGTCCAGCGCAGCAGCGGCGCGCCGTCGCGCCGGATTTCCGCCACGCCCAGCCCGTCGACCGGATCGGCGACGAGGACCTCGTAGCGCGTCTCCTGCGCGTCCCCGGCATGGGCCGCCGCCAGCACCGCCAGGTCGTAGAGATGGGTGCAATTGGCCTGCTTCAGCCCGCGCCGCGCCGCTTCGGTCAGCGGAGTTCCGGCGAAGGTCTCCTCCAGCACCTGCTCGGCGCCGGGGCAGGTGGTCCACGGCGCGCGGATAGTCCTGGCCTCGACGCCGCCGATCCGCGCGCCGTCATGGCGCAGGGTCACGGTCATGCAGTGGAAATCGTCCTCGACCGCGGCGCTCACCGCGCCCGCTTCCGGTGCAATCCGGAAGCGGCGGCGAAAGCCCGGCAGGTCGTCGAGGCGCGGCGTGGTCATGGGCGGCGAAGCTATCAAGCCGGAACCCGGGCCGCCACCCGGCCCCGGTCCTATCGCCGGAGCGATTGCCCGCCCCCGCGCAGAGGCTTTGCGCCGCCGGCTCCGCGCGCTATTGCGCCCCAAGGCGAGAGGAGGCGCATTAGCCGCCGCCGGGAAACTTGCCCGCCGCGGCGCACGGGCATGTCCCGGGCGGGGGATCGCGGCGATCGAGGATTTAACGCGGCGTCCGCCGTACTAGGACCGACCGAGACACATTCACACGGCCTGCGCGGCCCAAGGAGACGAACGAGATGACCGACATTCTGGGCTACAAGGGCAAGCGCGTGATCGTCAGCGGCTGCTTTTCGGGCATGGGCGAGGCGACCGCCAAGATCCTGCTCGACCTCGGCGCCGAGGTCCACGGCCTCGACTTCAAGCCGAGCGCCCTGCCGCTCGCCTCGTTCAACCAGATCGACCTGCGCGACGCCGCCTCGATCGAGGCCGGCGTGGCCGCCATCGGCGGCAAGGTCGACGCCCTGTTCAACTGCGCGGGCCTGGCCGGCGGCGGCGCCTTCCCGGCGATGGACACCTTCAAGGTCAACTTCATCGGCACCCGCCACCTGACCGACCAAGTGGTCCCGCTGATGGGCGAAGGTGGCGCGATCGTCTCGATCGCCTCGACCGGCGGCCTGGGCTGGAGCCGCCGCATCCCGGTCCACATGGAGCTGCTACAGACCAAGGGCTTCCAGGCCGCGGTCGACTGGGCCGAGGCGCACCCCGAGCACGTCGCCGAGGGCTACGCCTTCTCCAAGGAGGCGGTGATCGTCTGGACCCAGTTCATGGGCGCGCACCTGATCAAGCAGGGCATCCGCATCAACTGCTCGCTGCCCTCGCCCACCCAGACGCCGATGATGGCGACCTTCCACGCGACCTCGGGCAAGGAGGTGGTCGACGCCGCCGCCGAGCCGCTCGGCCGCTACACCACCCCGGCCGAGCAGGCGGGCCCGCTGGTCCTGCTGTGCAGCAATGCCGCGGGCGGAGTCAACGGCGTGGTCCCGCCGGTCGACGGCGGCTTCATGGGCGGCCTCGCCACCGGCCAGGTCGACATCAGCAAGATGATGGGCAAGCCCAAGGCCGACGCCTGATCGCGTCCGGCCGACGCCGGGCAATCGCTCTGGCGATTGCCCGGATCGCGTCCGCAAAATCCGATTGATACCGGCGGGTCTCTCGTGTTGAGTCGCCGTTCAACTGCGCACGCGCCCCGCGCGTGGCGAATACTGCTGGGAAGGCCCGCCGCATGAATTTCGACCTTACCGACGATCAGGAGATGGTGCGCGACACCTTCGCGCGCTTCCTGGACGACAACAGCTCCTCGGTCCGGGTGCGGGCCGCGCTGCCCTCGGGCTTCGACGCCGAGCTGTGGAAGGGTCTGGCCGAGCTCGGCGCGATCGCCATGCGCGTGCCGGAGGAGGCCGGCGGCCTCGGCCTCGGCCTGTTCGACGCGGCGATCCTGATGGAGGAAGCCGGGCGCCCCCTGGCCAGCGGCCCCCTGGCCGAGGCGCTCGTCGCCGCCCGCCTGCTCGGCGAGTTCGGCGGCGACGCCGCGACCGAGCTGCTCGGCTCCGTCCTCACCGGCGAGAGCGTCGCCACCCTCGCCTTCGAGGACATCGCGGCGCGGCCGGTGCAATGGGTCGCCGGCGGCCTGGTGGCCGGCTCCGTCATCGCCCGGAGCGGCAACGACGTGGTCCTCGTCACCGTCCCCGAAAGCGCGCGCAAGGCCGAGGAGAACCTCGCCTCCACCCCGATCGCGGAGATCGACTTCGCCCCCCTCGACAAGGTCGTGCTCGGCTCGGGCGCCGAGGCCCTCGCCCGGTTCGACGCCGGGATCGAGGAATGGAAGCTGCTGATCTCGGCGGCCCTCTCCGGCCTGTCGCGCGCCGCCCTGACCATGGCCGCCGCCTATGCCGGCGAGCGCAAGGCGTTCGGCGTGTTCATCGGCACCTTCCAGGCGATCTCGCACCCGATGGCCGACCTGATCTGCGAGATCGACGGCGGCAAGTTCCTCGTCTGGCGAGCGATCCGCGCCATCGCCGACGGCGAGAAGGACGCGGCCGGCATGGTCTCGCTCGCCGCCTGGTGGACGGCCGAGACGGCGGGGCGCACCGTCACCCATTCGCTGCACACCTTCGGCGGCATCGGCCTCACCACCGAGCACGACGTCCACCTCTACAACCTGCGCGCCAAGGCCTGGCCGCTGGTCGCGGGCGATCCGCAGATCCGCCTCGCCGAGGCCGGCCGCCGCCTCTACGGCGACGAGGCCGCCAGCCTGCCCGAGGTCGGCGCCATGCCGATCGAGTTCGACCTCGGCGAGGAAGCGCGCCAGGTCCAGCAGGAAATCCGCGAGTTCTTCGCCAGGAACGTCACCCAGGAGGAGCGCGACAACTTCCACTTCTCCTGGGAAGGCCACCGCCCGCACATCCACAAGAAGCTGGTCGAGGCGAACCTCGCCTATCTCCAGCTCCCCAAGGACGTCGGCGGGCGCGGGCTCTCGCCCTATGCCGTCACCGCGGCGCGCGAGGCCTTCGAGGAGGAAGGCTGGAACAACCCCGTCGCCAACGTCGCGCAGATGGTCGCCCTCATCATGTACCGCTTCGGCACCGACGAGCTGAAGCGCGACGTCCTGTCCAAGGTCATGTCGGGCGACGCGATCTGCTCGCTCGGCTATTCGGAGCCCGGCTGCGGCTCCGACGTCTTCGCCGCCCAGTGCAAGGCGACGCAGGAGGCCGACGGCTCCTGGCGGATCGACGGCACCAAGATGTGGACCTCGGGCGCGAACCTCACCGACTACGTCCTGATGCTGACCCGCACCAATCCCGACGTGCCCAAGCACAAGGGCCTGACCATGTTCATCGTGCCGCTGAAGGCGGAAGGGGTGACGGTGCAGGCGGTCCATACCTTCATGGACGAGCGCACCAACATCACCTTCTACGACGGGGTGAAGATCCCCGACACCTGGCGCCTGGGCGAGATCGACGGCGGCGCGCGGACGATGGCCGCCAGTTTGGAGCTGGAGCACGGCGGCGGCTTCGCCAAGGTCCAGCGCGCCATGCTGGAGAGCGCGGTCGATCTGTGCCGCGAGATTCCGGCCCCTGGGAACGGCAAGCTGATCGACCAGCCCCACGCCCAGGCGCGGCTCGCCCGCACCTATGCCAACACCCTTGCCAGCGAGCTGATCGCCTTCCGCGCCAACTGGGCGCAGGTCGAGAAGAAGCCGAACCACGCCTATGGCCCGATGGCCAAGATGTTCAGCTCCGAGAAGTTCACCACCGACTCGCGCGATCTGCTCGACCTGACGGCGCCCTGGTCGCTGTCCAAGCGCAAGGGGCCGGCGGGCGAGATCAACCTCGAATACCGCCACGCCCACGGCACGACGATCTACGGCGGGTCGAGCGAGGTGCACCGCTCGATGATTGCCGAAAAGGGCCTCGGCCTGCCCCGGACCCGCGGTTGAGGAGCCCGAACCATGAGTGAAGCCCCTCACCTGCTGGTCGACACGTCCGAGGACGGCATCATCGTCGCCACGCTGAACCGCCCGGACAAGCTCAACGCGATCACCCGCGACATGATGGACCTGCTGACCGAGGCGGTCCTGCGGTTCCGCGACAGCGAGAACCTCAAGGTCATGCTGATCCGCGCCACGGGCCGCTATTTCAGCGCCGGGGCGGACCTGCGCTCGGGCAACCAGAAGAAGATCTCGCCCACCGGCCACACCGCGCGCGGCATCCGCGAGAACCACCGGCTCAACCTCAACAACATGCAGCAGCTCTGGGACGAGATGGAGCATATCGAGAAGCCGATCGTCGTCGCGCACCACGCGATGTGCGTCGGCGGCGGGCTGGAGATGAGCCTGTCCTGCGACTTCCGCCTCGCCGCCAAGAGCGCCGCCTATGCCTTCCCCGAGGGGCTGTTCGGCGTGCTCCCCGCCTCGAACGGCGTCAGCCGCCTCGCCCGCATGTGCGGCCCGCACTGGGCGCGCTGGCTGATCATGGCCAACAAGCCGGCCCCGGCCGACATGGCCTATACCATGGGCCTGGTGCACCAGGTCTTCCCCGACGAGACCTTCGAGCAGGAGGTCATGGACTTCTGCCGCCATCTGACCAAGCAGAACCCCGAGCAGATGGGCGCCGCCAAGATCGCCATCGAGCTGGCCGCCGAGCTCGGCCCGGAAATGGGCCGTCACGTCGAGCGCATGGCCAACAGCGCGCTGATGCTGAACCCGGACTATCTCACCAAGATGGAAGCCTACGTGAAGAACGTGGGCTCCTCGGGCAAGGGTCCGCCGAAGGGCTGAGCGGATCGTCGCCACGTCCCGGACTTGATCCGATCAAGTCCGGGATGACGATTCTGCTTGACATTTAAAACCATATGGGTTATATGCCCCGCCGTCGGATCGGTGGATAGCAACACCAGCCCG
>CALLNA010000214.1 GCA_938005655.1 uncultured Novosphingobium sp. | reverse complement strand
CCGCCGTGGCCGCGCCTAGCCAGTGGGACTTCGACATCGGCGACGCTGGCAAGGCCGAGGTGCCGGTCCAGCCCATGCCATTCGAGCAGCCGGGCCAGTCGTTCCCCGGCTCTGCCTTCTACTACCTCGCCCCGCAGCAGCTCGGCCAGGGCGTCCATTCCGATGCCGAGGACGCGCCGACCAGCTTCGACCCCGCGCCCGGGCCGGTCGCGCGGGCGATGCGCGTCGACAACAGCGGCGTCGACCGCACCCGCGCCGAGCAATGCCTGACCGCGGCGATATACTACGAGGCGGCGAGCGAGCCGGACGCCGGCCAGCGCGCAGTCGCCCAGGTCGTGCTCAACCGGGTCGCCCATCCGGCCTATCCCAAGCCCGTTTGCGGCGTGGTCTATCAGGGGTCGGAGAAATCGACCGGCTGCCAGTTCAGCTTCACCTGCGACGGCTCGCTGGCCCGCGTGCCGATCCGCCTGTTCTGGGAACGCGCGGCCCAGGTCGCGCGCGAGGCGCTGTCGGGCTACGTCTATGCGCCGGTAGGCCTCGCCACCCATTACCACACGGTCGCGGTCCATCCCTATTGGGCACCGAGCCTCAACTACCTGCTGACGATCGGCGCGCACCGCTTCTACAGTTTCCGGGGACCGGCGGGCAGTTCGGCGACCTTCACCTTCGCCTATCGCGGCGGCGAGCCGCTGGCCGCCCCGCACGCCCGCGACGCGCGCGCCGCCAGCCGGCCCGATCCGGTCGATCCGCTGGCGATCGAGCGCGCCTATGCCGAAGGGCTCAAGCAGGCGCAGGCCGCCCTCGTCCCGACCGCGACCGGCCTCGCGCCCGTCCGCTCGGCGCCGGTCCCGACCTATTCGACCGAACAGATCCAGCGCGGCGGCGACGCGCTCTATCGCGGGCAGAACCTGCCCCAGGCGACCGGCATCCGCCCCGAATACCAGAACTCCGGCCAGTGGATCGCCCAGCCGACGAGCTAGGTCAGGTTCGTCGGTCCATCATTTGCCGGGAAAGCGGAAGAGGTCGCCGTCGACCGGCCCGTTGACCTTGACCTCCTTCCAATAGACCGTGTTGGCCTTCACCCCGTCGTAATAGAGCGAGACCTCGCGCGCCTGGAGCCAGCGCGGATTGTCCAGCATGACGAAGTCATCGTAGGTGCGGACGTGAAAGCCTCGCGGCGTGGCGAAGCCCATGTAGCGGATGTAATGGCTGTCGCGATCGATGCCGAACAGGGTCCGCGCGCCGTGCGGGTCGATGATCCGGATCATCTGCACCGCATGGCCCCCGACCTCGGTGTCCGGCGCGCGCTCGAGCCTGAAGCCGTCGTTCAGCGCCTGGCGGATGATCCCGAAGCCGAAGTTGTTCGCCCAATAGGCGTCGGCCTCGGCCTTCGGCATGACGCCTTTCTCGGTCCAGGTCGTCGTGCCGTCGAAGCCGACCTCGAACAGCAGGCGCTCGCCGTCGCGCGCGACGATGCGCACCTTGCCATCGGCCTGATGGGCGTCGGTGCGGCCGGGATTCATCTCGCGCCACATGCGATAGTCGGTGGCGCGGGAGCGCGGGAGCGCGGAATCGGGCGCATAGAAGACCGCGGTCCCGGCGAGGTAGAGGGTCCGCGGGCTGAGCCAAACCTCCCCGCCCGCCGCGTCGATCGCCGCTTGCAGGATGGCGCGGGGCGACTGCGCCTCGGTCGCCGCGCTCGCGGGAGCCGGCTGGTCGGCCGCGACGGCGGGCGCGCCCGCAAGCAGCAGCAAGGGAAGGAAAAAACGGGTCTTCATGGCAAGTCCCCCGACAAGGAAGACAGCAAGTTGTCCGGACATATCCCATCCGTCAAGAGCGGACCGCCGCCTTGCCGCCGATCCCCTTCCCATACGCAGGCGCCTCGACCCGCCAAGGTTAACGCGGCGCGGCATTTTCGAAACCATAGCGGCACACGAAGGCTTAGCCCGCGCTCCGTAGAAGGCCCCTTCAAGTCCTTCTGGCCGGAGCCTTTTCAGCAATGACCATCCGTTTTGCCGCAGCCCTCGACGGTGAGAGCACCGCGATCGTCCGTGCCCTCACGGTCGTTCCGCTGCGGTCCGCCGCGAACGACAACGGCGACGGCTTCCCACGCGACGACACCCTGCGCGCGGCGCTGCGGCACTTCGCCGAATACGGCCTGGGCGCCGCCCAGCAGGCGCACCGCAACGCGGAAGCCGCGTTCTTCGCCGGCAAGCGCCAGGAGTATCGCCACTGGCTGGGGATCTGCCGCGCGCTGGACAAGCGCATGGCCGCGGCCATCGTCGCGCATCATGGTGGAATCGCTTAGGATTTTGTCCGGCTTGCGGGGAAATCGTAACCCGGCCATTAACCATTCGGTGACACCTGTCGGGTACAGGCCAGAGAGGCGAATGGGAGCTTTCTGATCACGCGCTTGCGCTCCATGATGCGGGTGTTGTTCAGCACCAACGCAATCGACGACAGGGTCCGCCGGACCCTGGTCGATACGTTGTACTCGCAGCCGGCAAGCCTCGCGATCGGGGCCGCCTGCGGCATCCTGACCTCGCTCGTCGCCGCCCACCAGTCGCGGAACGGCTACATCACCATCGCCGCCATCATGCTGACCGCGGTCGCGCTGGTGCGCGTCGGCATGGGCCTGATGCTCCCCCGCGTGGTCGACAACCGCACCCGGATGCTGGAGCTGCTATACGAGCTGGGCGCCTTCAGCTATGCCATCCTGATCGGCGTCATCGCCGCCCTGACCGTGCTGGTCGACGCGCCGCACGAGGCGCAATTGCTGATGGTCTCCAACGCGATCGGCTATGGCGTCGCCATCTCCGCGCGCAATGCCGGCCGGCCGGCGATCGCCATCGGCCAGATGGTGCTGACCCTCATCCCGATCTGCCTGGCCCTGCTCAAGCGCGGCGACGTGGCGCTCATCACCTTGGCCTTCTCGATCTTCCTGCTGCTGCCGGCGATGACCTCGGTCACGCTCAACGTGTTCCGCGTCCTGCGCAACTCGATCGCCGCGGCCGAGACCAGCGCCCGCCTCGCCGAGCGGATGCAGGTCCTCGCCCGCACCGACGTCGTGACCGGGCTGCTCAACCGCGCCGGCCTCAACCATCACCTGGTCGAGCGCCTGATGGCCCTGCCTCCGGACCGGAAGCTGGCGCTGTGCTGGATGGACCTCGACCGCTTCAAGGAGGTCAACGACACGCTCGGCCACCAGACCGGCGACCGATTGCTCTCCCAGGTCGGCGAGCGCCTCTGCAAGCTGGCTCCGGAAGGGGCCAGCGTTGGCCGTTTCGGCGGAGACGAATTCATCGTCGCCTTCGAGGCCCAGGACCGCCGCGAGATCGAGGAGATCGGCCTGCGCATCCGCGAGGCGATCAACCGACCGATGCGGGTCGACGGCGGACGGCTGGAGATCACCGGCTCGATGGGCATCGCCGTGCTGCCCGACGACGGCCAGGACATCGAGACTCTGATGCAGGGCGCCGACCTCGCGCTCTACCACGCCAAGGTCAACGGCCGGAACCAGGTGAGCTTCTTCGATCCATCGATGACCCGCGACCTCGTCCGCCGCAAGGAGATCGAGGCCGAGCTGCGTCTCGCCCTCCAGCGCAACGAGCTGTCGATCTACTTCCAGCCGATCGTCGACCTCGAAACCGGCCGCATCCGCTCGTTCGAGGCGCTGGTCCGCTGGTTCCACCCCGAGAAGGGCGAACTGCGCCCCGACGAGTTCATCCCCGTCGCCGAGGAATGCGGCGCGATCATCACGCTCGGCAACTGGATCACCGCCCAGGCCGCCAAGGCCGCGGCGCAGTGGCCCGAGGACGTGACCATCGCGGTCAACCTCTCGCCGCTCCAGATCAAAGCGCCCGGCGCCGCGCTCGGCATCCTCGCCGCGCTGCGCGACGCGGGCCTGCCACCGCACCGGCTGGAGCTGGAGATCACCGAGACCGTCCTGCTCGACCACAGCCAGAACACCGAGAACTTCATGGCCGAGCTGGGCGCGGCGGGCGGCCGCTTCGCGCTCGACGACTTCGGCACCGGCTATTCCTCGCTCGGCTACCTGCACAAGTATCCGTTCGGCAAGATCAAGGTCGACCGCTCGTTCGTCTCGGGCGTCAACGTCGGCAAGAAGAGCGACGCGATCATCCGCGCCGTCTCGGGCATGGGCCAGACGCTCGGCATGTCGATCGTCGCCGAGGGCCTGGAGACGATCGAGCAGGTCGAGGCCGTGCGCGAGGCGGGCTGCACCCTGGGCCAGGGCTACTACTTCAGCCGCGCCGTGCCGGACTATGTCGCGGCCATGCTGCTCTCGCAGGAACGCTACAGCCTCAAGCCGCAGCGGCTGGCGAGCTGATCGCGGGAAGCCGCCCGCCCGGAACGCCCGCTATCGCCGCGCCACGTCCGCCGGCATGGGGATGGTCTCCGGCGCGTCCGGCCGGAACCAGGCCTCCGCGAAGGTCCGCGGCGCGCCGGGCTCGCCGATCTCGCGCGCGAACTTCTGTCCCTCGTAGGTCGCGGCGGCGAACATCCGGGCGGCCAGCGCGTCGCCGATCGTGAAAAGCTGGGCGACCTTGCCTTCGAGCGCCCGCGCCAGGTGGTCGACCGGCTCGCGCGCGGTCGAGAGGATCACCGCGTCAGCCGCCTCGCGCATGTCCTCGCCAGTGTGTACGTCGTAGAGCACGGCCGCGCCCGGCTCGATCCGCCGCAGCCAGGTGCTCGGCCGCAGCCGCACGCCGGCGCGCTTCATCCGGGCGACGAGATAGCGTTCCTCCCAGTTGTCGGTGTTGCGCGCCGAGACCGGCGCATAGCCGGCGGTGACGAACTGGACCTCGGCCCCCGCGCCCGCCAGCAGCTCGGCGATGCCGGTGCCGGTGTGATAGCCCTCGGCGTCGAACAGCAGGACCCGGCCCGAGGGCCGCGCGCCGCCGAGCAGGATATCCTCGGGCCGGTGGACGAAGGGCAGGTCGTGCCCCGGAATGTCGGCGTCGCGCGTGATACTGCGCCCGCCCGGCGAATAGCGCGCGCCGGTGGCGACGATCACCGCGTCGGGCGCCTCTGCGAGGACGGTCGCGGCATCGGCCTCGATCCCGAGCCGGACCTCCACCCCCAGCCGATCCAGCTCGCGGCTCCACCAGTCAATCGCCGTGCCGTAGTGCCCGCGCCCCGGCAGCCCGGCCCATAGCGCCAGGGCCCCGCCCAGCTGTTCACGCGCTTCGATCAGGGTCACGCGATGGCCCTTGAGCGCCGCGACCCGCGCCGCCTCCATTCCGCCGGGCCCGCCGCCGACCACGACCACGCGCGAGGGACTGGCGGCGGGGGCGAAGCTGTCCGGGCCCCAGATCCGCTCGCGGTAGCTCGCCGGGTTGATCGTGCAGCCCTGGGCGCCGTCGCCGCCGCTGGCGGTGCACCAGTTGCACTGGATGCAGGTGCGGCTCAGTTCCTCCCGCCCCGCGCGGGCGTTCTGGACGAAGCGCGGCTCGGCGATGAGCTGGCGCGCAGCCCCAGCCATGTCGCAGACCCCGGCGGCGATCGCCGCCTCGGCCTCGGCAAGGTCGGTCACGCTGCCCAGCACACTGAGCACCGGCACGGTTGCCGCGCGGCGCACCTTCTCGACGAAGGGGCGGTAGTATTGCCGCGCCTCGAACCCGGTCGGCATCCCGTGGTGGAACTGCTGCGGCTCCAGCCCGACGTCGAGGTCGATGTAGTCGATCAGCCCGTCCGCGCAGAGCCGGCGGACGACCGCGCTCGCCGTGTCGCTGTCGTAGCCGCCTTCGATCTGCTCGTCGCAGTTGAAGCGCAGGCCCACGGCGAACCGCTCCCCGCCGCCCTCGCGCGCCGCCGCCAGCGCCTCGACCAGGAAGCGCATCCGGTTGTCGAGGCTGCCGCCGTATTCGTCGTCGCGCTCGTTGAAATAGGGCGAGAGGAACTGCTCGACCAAGGCGGCGTGGCTGCCGTGGAGCATGATCCCGTCGAACCCGGCCGCGGCCATGTGCGCGGCGGTCTG
>CALLNA010000213.1 GCA_938005655.1 uncultured Novosphingobium sp. | reverse complement strand
AGCGCGGGCCGCACGACCGGGCCCATGCCGGCGAGCATCGCCCCGCCCGCCCACAGGGCGAGCGCCGGCCCGCGCCGCAAGGCGAGCGTCGCCCCGCCGGCAACGGCGACCGCCGTCCGCCCCGCCCGGAAGGCGAAGGCAAGCAGCGCCGCTTCGGCGGCGGGCGCGGCGGTCAGGGCGGCGGCTATCGCGGCAAGGCGCCCCGGGCGAACTGAGGCGGCTCGCCGCGATCCCCCTCCTGTTCGGAGGAGGGGGAATTGTCCGTCCTAGATTCCGAAGTGCGCCCGATACCGCTCGAAGCAGCGGGCGCCGCAGGTCAGGCGCATCAGGGCGCCCTCGGCGATGGCGCGGGCGCGGCGGGGGTCCTCGGCAACGAGCGGGTGGATCGCCTCGGCCAGCCAGGCCTCGCTGTGCCTGATGTCAAGCACGGCGTGGAGGTCGAAGTAGCGCCGCTCGTCGGCGCTGCGGCCGAGCCGCTTGAGACCCTTGGCGACCTTGGCCGAGCGGCCCGGCGCGGTCAGCTCGATCACCCCGAGCGCGCCGACGCTGTGCCAGGCGTAGCGCCGGGTCGCGGCCATCGCGGTCATCGCATTGGCGAGGGCGAGGCTTTCCCAGGCGGTCGTCTCGATCCGCGGCGCGAGGTCCAGCGCCCGCGTCAGCCTCGCCAGCATCGGCCCGTGCATCGCCGCCATGCGGCCCTGGCCCATCTCGTCCCAGTAGTTGCGGGCCAGCTCCAGCTTGGCGCGGTCGGGCAGCTTGACCTGGGTCATGGCGACGAGATCGTCGAAGCCGGCCTCGCCCGCCGCCTCCTGGGTGAGGAACCAGCGCATCTCGTCGAGCGTCGCCGCTTCGGCAAGCCAGTCGAACAGCGGATCGTGCTGACCCGGCCCGGTCCGCTCCAGCGCCTCGAACCAGGCGACGAAGTCGTCCGCGTCCTCGGGCGCGGCGAGCGCCGTGTCGGCAACCTCGGCGCGCAGCTCCTCGACGAAGCCGCCTTCGAGCCGCCGCAGAACCAGCTCGTCGGAGAGCCGGTCGCGCCAGGATTCGTCGGGAAAGCCGGGCGCCAGCCGCTCACGGTTCCACCGCGCAAGGCGGCGCTGGAAGGCATTGGTCCGGAATTGCGAAACGCCGGTCCATTCCTGATATCGCCAGGCGACGGTCATCGAAAGCTCCTTGGTTGAACCTGTGCCTTCCCCAACCCGTGGCCGCCGCCGGGGTTCCGCCCCAGATGGCGGCGGGCGATCCGAACGCTCATTTAGCGCTTTCCTACACGAACCTTATCGGAATATCTTTCTCACATGATTGAACCAAAATATCCCTCACCGATTCGCCGCGCGCCGCTCCTCCCGGAACCGGGACGAAAGACGGCGGGCGCAAAAGCCCAGTGCGGGTCTTGCGGCCCGTCCCGGGCGTTCGTAACCGCGTAACATGGCGGACACGCAATCCTCATCCCCGATCGCGGCGATGCACCAGCCGGGCGGCTCGCTCGCCCCGTTCCGCTATCCGGCCTTCCGGGCGATCTGGATCGCGAACCTCGCCTCCAACATCGGCTCGATGATCCAGTCGGTCGGCGCGGCCTGGCTGATGACCGACCTGACCCCGTCGCACCGCCTGCTCGCCCTGGTCCAGTCCTCGGCGACCGTGCCGATCCTGCTGTTCGGGGTCTTCGCCGGGGCCATCGCCGACAACTTCGACCGCCGCCGGGTGATGCTGGTCGCGCAGATCGGGATGCTGATCGCCTCGGCCGGGCTCGCCGCGCTGACCTGGGCCGGGCTGATCACGCCCTACCTGCTGATCCTGTTCACCCTGACGGTCGGGACCGGCACGGCGCTCAACTCGCCCGCCTGGCAGGCCTCGGTGCGCCAGCAGGTGGGCCTGCGCGACCTGCCGCAGGCGATCTCGCTCAACACGATCTCGTTCAACCTCGCGCGCAGCGTCGGCCCGGCGCTCGGCGGGCTGCTGATCTCGCTGTGGCACGTCAGCTTCGCCTTCGCGCTCAACGCCCTGAGCTTCATCGCGATGATCGTCGTCCTGCTGCGCTGGAAGCCCGACTGGGAGCCGCGCGAGCGCAAGCCGATGCTGCCCGCCATCGCCCTCGGCATCCGCTTCTGCGCGGCCTCCTCGCCGATCCGGCGCATCCTGCTGCGCGGCTTCGCCATGGGCGTCGGCCTCGCCGGCTACCAGGCACTGGTCCCGGCGGCGGTGCGCGGCCCGCTTCACGGCACGGAGATCCAGTTCGGGCTGATGCTCGGCCTGTTCGGGATCGGCTCGATCGTCTGCGCCCTGTTCATCACGCCGCTGCGCCGCCGCTTCGGCACCGAATGGGTCATCATCGGCGCGACCCTGGCCTTCGTCGTCGCCCAGACCATCCTCGCCTCGGCCAGCTCGCTCTACGAGGCCCTGCCCGCGACCTTCATCGCCGGGGGCGGCTGGGTGGCGACCTTCACCACGATCAACGTCGCCATGCAGATGCGCTCGCCCGAGGAGATCCTCGGGCGGTGCCTGTCGATCTACCAGGCGGTCTCGTTCGGCGGCCTCGCGCTCGGCTCCTGGGTCTGGGGCGCCCTGGCCGACTGGCGCGACCTGTCCTTCGCGCTCCACGGCGCCTCGGTCTGGCTGGTCGTGACCCTGGTCCTGCTGCGCTTCCTCGCGCCGATGCCGGGCCGCGGCGAAGGCCGGATCGAAGCCGAGCAGGGCTAGAGTCTGATTGAAGCAGGTGCGGTGCCGGCCCACTCCCCCGGCCCGACCACCCAGAGCCTACCCTGTCGGGTGGTCGGGCCGGGGGAGTGGGCCGGCACCGCTTCCACGCAAGTGGATCAGA
>CALLNA010000212.1 GCA_938005655.1 uncultured Novosphingobium sp. | reverse complement strand
GCGGATCACCTTGCCGCCGGTGCCGATCACGTCGCGGATCTTCGACTTGTCGATCGTCATCGTCTCGATGCGCGGGGCGTGGGCGGAAAGCTCGGTGCGGGTCTCGCCCAGCGCCTTGTTCATCTCGCCCAGGATATGCGCGCGGCCTTCCTTGGCCTGCGCCAGCGCAGCCTCGAAGATCTCCTTGGTGATGCCGGCGACCTTGATGTCCATCTGCATCGTGGTGATGCCTTCGGACGTACCGGCGACCTTGAAGTCCATGTCGCCGAGGTGATCCTCGTCGCCCAGGATGTCGCTGAGTACCGTGAACTCGTCACCCTCCAGGATGAGGCCCATGGCGATGCCCGAGACCGGGCGCTTGAGCGGCACGCCGGCGTCCATCATCGACAGGGCGCCGCCGCAGACCGTCGCCATCGACGACGAGCCGTTGGACTCGGTGATGTCGGAGACGACGCGGATCGTGTAGGGGAACTCGTCCTTGCTCGGCAGCACCGCCTGGAGCGCGCGCCAGGCGAGCTTGCCGTGGCCGGTATCGCGGCGCGACGGGGCGCCGAAGCGGCCCACTTCACCGACCGAATAGGGCGGGAAGTTGTAGTGCAGCATGAAGTTCGAGTAGCTGAGGCCCTCCAGGCCGTCGATCATCTGCTCGCTGTCCTTGGTGCCCAGCGTGGTGGTGCAGATCGACTGCGTCTCGCCGCGGGTGAACAGCGCCGAGCCGTGGGTGCGCGGCAGGAAGCCGACCATCGCCTCGATCGGGCGGACCTGGGTGGTGGTGCGGCCGTCGATGCGCTGGCCGTCCTTGAGGATGGCGCCGCGGACGATGTCCGCCTCGACCTTCTTGACGGTCTTAATCGCGACCATCTGGGTCTGCGCGTCCTGATCCGCGAAGGCGGCCTTGGCCTTGTCGCGCGCGGCGTTGAGCGCGGCCGAGCGGGCCGACTTGTCGGTCAGCTTGTAGGCGGCGGCGATGTCCTTGCCGATCAGGTCCTTGAGCTGGGCCTTGATCGCCGAATTGTCGGAGACGGCGATGTCCCAGGGGTCCTTGGCGGCCTTTTCGGCGAGCTGGATAATCGCGCCGACGACCTTCTTGATCTCGTCATGGGCGAAGATCACCGCGCCGAGCATGACGTCCTCGGACAGCTCCTTGGCCTCCGATTCGACCATCATCACGGCGTTGTCGGTGGCGGCGACGACCAGGTCGAGCTGGCCGTTCTTGATCGCGTCTTCCTGCTTCGGGTTCAGCGTGTACTCGCCGTCGACGTAGCCGACGCGCGCCGCGCCGATCGGGCCCATGAAGGGCACGCCCGAGATGGTCAGCGCGGCCGAGGCGGCGATCATCGCGACGATGTCGGGCTCGGTCTCGCCGTCATAGCTCAGGACCTGGGCGATGACGTTGATCTCGTTGTAGAAGCCTTCGGGGAACAGCGGGCGGACCGGCCGGTCGATCAGGCGGGAGACCAGGGTCTCCTTCTCGGTGGCGCCGCGTTCGCGCTTGAAGAAACCGCCGGGGATACGGCCCGCGGCGAAGAACTTTTCCTGGTAGTGGACGGTGAGCGGGAAGAAATCCTGCCCTTCCTTCACGCTCTTGGCGGCCGTGACGGCGCAGAGCACGACGGTTTCGCCATAGGTGGCGAGGACCGCGCCGTCAGCCTGACGGGCAATGCGGCCGGTTTCCAGAGTGAGGGTCTTTCCGCCCCACTCCAGCGATACGGTTTTGACGTCGAACATTTGGGTTTTCCTTCAGCCCGCGGCCCTATTGCGCGCGGGGTTTGCTGCCGGGTGTACCGTCCCGGTCCGGTGTGGGGCATTGGTTCGGCCCCGTGGCGTCCCCCCGCCGGATTGCGAAGGGGCCCCATACGAGAAGCGGCCCGCTGAGGGGCCGCTTCAAAACTGGCGTTACTTGCGCAGGCCGAGCTTCTGGATGAGGGCGTTGTAGCGGTCCACATCCTTGCGCTTGAGGTAGTCCAGCAGCGAGCGGCGCTTGTTGACCATCATCAGCAGGCCGCGGCGCGAGTGGTTGTCCTTGTGGTGCGCCTTGAAGTGCTCGGTCAGGGTCTGGATGCGGCTGGTCAGGATCGCGACCTGCACTTCCGGCGAGCCGGTGTCGCCCTTGGCGCGCGCGTTGTCCGAAATGATCTGCTGCTTCTTCTCGGCGGTGACCGACATATTCTTTACTCCGCGACATCGGGAAGGTTGAAGCCCCGCGAAACGGTCAGGCTGCCGCCCGAAAGCTCGACCAGGGCGACGGGAACAGTCCCGCTCCGCGCCCAGTAAAGCCCGTCCCTAAAGGCCAGTCCGGTCAGAACGCGGCCCTGGCGGACCGCCCTTGCCTGTTCCGGACCGAGGTCGAGAGCCGGGATGTCGACCAGCCCCGCCTCCAGCGGCAAGAGTACGTTCTCAAGGGGCGCGCCCTTGCCGATTTCGTTCAGCTTGTCCAGCGAAATCGCCTGTTCCTCGGCAAACGGTCCGGCGCGCAGGCGGCGCAGCATGGTGACATGGCCGAGCGCGCCGAGCGCGCGGGCGATGTCGCGGGCCAGGCTGCGGATATAGGTGCCCTTGGAGACGTGGGCGACGAGGGTGATCTCCTCGCACCGATCCTCTCCGGGGAGGATTTCGAGCGAATGGATCGTCACGCCCCGCGCCTTCAGCTCGACCGCCTCCCCCGCCCGCGCCCGGTCGTAGGCGCGCTGGCCATCGACCATCAGCGCGGAATAGGCCGGCGGGACCTGTTCGATGGGGCCGGTGAAACGTGGCAGGACCGCTTCCACTTCCGCCGGGCGCGGCCGGACATCGCTCTCTGCGATCACCCGGCCTTCGAGGTCCAGCGTATCGGTCTCCGCCCCGAACCGCACGGTGAAGGCATAGAGCTTGCTCGCATCGAGCATCCGCCCGCACAGCTTGGTCGCCTCGCCCAGCGCGATCGGCAGGACGCCGTCGGCCAGCGGGTCGAGCGTCCCGCCGTGGCCGACCTTGACCTTGCCCCAGCGCTCGAAGATTCCAGCCTCGCGCAGGTTGCGCTTGACCGCGCCGACCGCCTGGGTCGAGCCGAGGCCCACCGGCTTGTCGAGGATGATCCAGCCGTCGGGCATCAGTCGGCGGCGCCGGGCCAGGCGAGCTTGCGGGCATGGTCGCGGACCGCCTCGGGCCAGGCTTGGGCATAGGTTTCGAAGCGCACCCGATCGCCCTTGTAGAGCGCGCGGGCGGCCTCCTCGAAGAACGGCCGGTCGCCGGCCATGACGCTGAGGAAGCGATAGGCCGCGTCGCGGCATTCGCGCTCGCCGCGGCCGGCCCGCATCGCCGCCTCGACCAGCTTGCGCAGCGTGACCGAGGCGCCGCCGGGCTGGCCCGAGAGCCATTCCCAATGCCGCGGCAGCAGCGTCACCTCACGCGCCTCGACGCCGAGCGAGGGCCGCCCGCGCGGGCGCGGGGCCGGCGCCGCCGTGCCCGTCAGGTCGAGGTCGACCTGCTTGCCGGTCTCGTCGTCGAAGGCGAGGAGGTCGGAGCTGCGCGCCAGCGGCTCCAGCCCGCGCAGGGCCCCGGCGAACTCGCCCAGCGCGCCGCGCGCGATCACTTCATCCTTGTAGAACACGGTTACGGACATGGCCCGCTCCTTTCGCGGGTCTCAATATTTATCCCGGTAAAATATGTCAATATATATCCGGGTAAATTTATCCTGCCAGGCGGTCTGCAAAGCCGAGGTAGTGGCCGGTCAGCCAGTCGACCGGCGGGACTACCAGCTTGCCGACCGGATCGAAGCCCGGGATCAGCGAGGGCAGCACGATCAGGAGCAGCAGCACGACCGGGAACCCGAAGGGGCGCATCCGCTCGAAGACCGCCGCCCAGGAGCGCGGGAGAAGCCCCTCGACCACGTGCGAGCCGTCGAACGGCGGGATCGGCAGGAGGTTGAACAGGGCGAGGAACACGTTGATCGAGATGAAGTTGAGCAGGTTCAGGACGAGGAAGTGCGCGAGGCTGCCGGCGGGCGGCAAGCCGCCGATCTGCCGGGCCATGACCCCGAGCAGCAGCGCCGCGATCCCCGCCAGGATCAGGTTGCTCGCCGGCCCGGCGATCGCCACCATCATCATCCCCGTGCGCGGATTGCGCAGCATCCACTTGTTGACCGGCACTGGCTTGGCCCAGCCGAACACCGGCGCCTTCACCAGCGCGAGGAAGCCCGGCAGGACCAGGGTGCCGATCGGATCGACATGGCGCAGCGGATTGAGGCTCAGCCGCTTCATCCGCTCCGCCGTGGGATCGCCGAGCGCCCGGGCGACCCAGCCGTGGGCGACCTCGTGAAAGACGATGGCGAAGATTAGCGGCACGATCAGCGCCGCGGCCTGGTAGAGGGTGTCGTTCATTCAGAGGTTCCACGCAGGGTAAGCACTTCGGTCGGCATCGTCGCTCCGGCTTGGCGCGCGAGCTTGCGATCGAAGGTCGCGAAGCCCTCTGCGGTGCTCGCCCCCGAAATCAGATGGATCATGTCCGCGAAGTCCGCCCCCTGCACGAAGCGCTCGATTGCCCACTCGAAGCCATCCGGGTCGGGAACGGCCAGATTGGCCAGGCGATTGAGCATGGACAAGCCGATCGCCACCTCGTCGCGCGGCAGGCGCGCGCTTCGCTCCAACACCCAGCAAAGCTCGACCAGCACGGACCAGCCGACAGAGCATTCGTGCTCGCCCAAGAAGGCGAGCGCCGTGGCATATTCAGCAGGATTGTCGCGCAGGATCAGCCGCGCGAGCACGTTGGTATCGAGCGCGATCACTTGCGCGACCGCTCGAATTCTTCATCGACCTCGGCGGACCAGCTCAAACGTTCGATAGGAAGAGGCGGACCCTTGTATTGGAATTGCTTGCGCAACTGCTTGGTCGCTTCCGCAACCGTCAGCGTCTTGCGCTCGTGCGGGCGGCGCAGCAGGACGCCGCCGGCCGTCTCGATGACTTCCAGGCTGCTGCCCTGCCCCCAGCCGAGGCGGTCCCGCACGTCCTTGGGGATCACCACCTGGCCCTTGGCGGAAAGTCTGGTCTGCGCCGTCATGCCGGTAAGATAGGTCTTACCGCACGCGCGATCAAGCAGCGGCTTCGGCCAGCAGGATTTCCGCCAGGGCCTGGGGCCGCGTGTTCATCGCCTGGTGGCCGGCGTCGATCCGCGGCGTCGAGACGGCGTGCATCCGCACGGCGAAGCGCTCCTGCCATTCGAGCGGGAGGATCGCGTCCTGGAGGCACAGGACGTAGCCAACCGGAACTTCGGCCAGGTGATCGTAGGGCCAGTCTGTCTGCGCGTAGCAGCTCGGCGGCCAGTTGTCCGAGCCCAGCTTGTCGAGGAAGGCCTCGGCCTGGGCGGGCGCCATGTCGTTGCAGAACATCACGCGATAGCGCTCGCGCATCGGCCGGTTCTCGTCGGTCAGGGCGCGGCTGCCCTCGGTATGGCCGTGCTCGCGCATCCGCCGCGCGGTCATCTCGACCACGGTCAGGCCCGGGTCGGGCGCGATGCAGCTGACGAAGACCAGCCGGGCGAAGAGGCCGGGCCGCAGCGCCGCCATCGCCGGCATCGAGGTGCCGGCCTGCGAATGGCCGACCAGCACCACGTCGCGCAGGCCCGCCGCCTCGATATCGGCGACAAGCTCGGCGGTGATCTCGGGAAAGGCGATTCCCGCGGTGTCGCGGCCGCGCTTGGCGCCGCAGCCCGGGGCATCGAGCGCAAGGCAGCGGACGTCCCCGCCCGACTGCGCCTTGATCGCCGCGATGGTCTCGTCCCAGACCCAGCCGCCCTGGCCGCCGCCATGCAGGAATACGAAATCAGTCATCATCCCTCCCCAGGTCCCGCGCCACTCGCGGATCGGCCAGCAGGCGGTCGATCCGGCCCGCCTCGTCGAAGCTCTCGTCGGGCAGGAACTTGATCTTCGCCGCATACTTCATCTTGAGCCGCCCGGCGACCTCGCGCTGGAAATAGGCGGTGTTGGTCCGCAGCGCCTGGAGCACCTCGGCCTCGTCCGCGCCGAGCAGCGACTTCACGTAGACCGCGGCATGGCGCAGGTCCGGGCTCATCCGGACCTCGGTGACGCTGACCGAATGGGCGGTGAGCACCTCGTCGTGGACCTCCTGCCGCATCAGCAGCTCCGAGATCACGTGGCGCACCTGCTCGCCCACCTTGAGCAGGCGGACCGAGCGGGTTTCGGGAGTGGTTTGGTGCCGGGCCATGTCTTCAGTCCATCTGGTCGAGGATGCGCCGCATCGAGCGCAGGTTGCGCGCGGTTCCCTTGCAGCCGAGGCGGCGGGCGATGAAGTCACCCGTCAGCTTGCTGCGCGCGACGCCATCGGCATAGTAGAGGTGCAGCGCCCGAGTTCCGGCGGCCATGCGCTCCGCGCCGCGTCCCGCATGATCCCGTTCGAGCTTCGCGAAATCGGCCTTGCCGGGCTGCCGTTCCAGGAACAGCGTGTGGACCAGCTTGTCCTCCCCTTCCCCGGCGAAGGGGTTTTCCGCGAGCCCGGCGGCAAGCTCGTCCCTGCTGCGCACCGTGGCGAAGGTGTCGATGCCGAAGCGGTCGGCGACGAGCTTCGCGATCTCCGCCTCCAGCCTGCCGTCGGCCGCCTTCGCATGGTCGAACAGCACGTTGCCGCTGGCGACGACCGTGCCGACGTTCGCGAAGCCATGGGCTTCGAGCGCCTCGCGCAGCTCGGCCATCCTGAGCTGGTTGCCGCCGACATTGATGCTGCCGAGAAACGCGACGTAGCGAGGCATTGCCTGACAGGCCCTCCCCTAGCCCCTCCCGCGAGCGGGAGGGGAAGTTGCAGCACCCCGGCAGCGCGGGGCAGGTTTACAGCGTCCGTTCGCGCATCTCGACTTCGAAGGTCTCCAGCACGTCGCCCGGCTTGATGTCGTTCGTGTCCTGGAGGACCACGCCGCATTCGAGGCCCGCGCGAACTTCCGGCACGTCGTCCTTGAAGCGCCGCAGCGAGGCCACTGTGGTCTTGGAGACGATGACGTCGTCGCGGGTGATGCGGGCGTGGATGCCCTTGCGGATGTAGCCGTCGGTGACGAGCAGGCCCGCCGCCTTGTCGTGCTTGCCGGCCGGGAAGATCTCCTTGATCTCGGCGCGGCCGACCACGGTCTCGATCCGCTCCGGACCCCAGATGCCGGCCATCTCCTTGGCGACGTCCTCGGTCAGGTGGTAGATCACGTCGAAGTACTTCATCCGCACCTTGTGGCGCTCGACCATCTCGCGCGCCTTGGCGTTGGGACGGACGTTGAAGCCGATCACCGGCGCGCCGGTCGAGAAGGCGAGGTTGACGTCGCTCTCGGTGATCGCGCCGACGCCGGAGTGCAGCACCTTCACCTTGATCTCGTCGTTCGAGATCTTGTGGAGAGCATTGACGATCGCCTCGGCGGAGCCCTGCACGTCGGCCTTGATGACCACCGGGTACTCGAGCACGTTCTCCTTGGCCTTGAGCGCGGAGAACATCGTGTCGAGGCTGGCCGGGGCCGAGGTCGTGCGCTTCTCGGTCGCGCGCTCCTGGCGGTAGGCGGCGACCTCGCGAGCGCGGGCCTCGTTCTCGACCACGGTCAGGGTGTCGCCGGCCAGCGGCACGCCGCCGAGGCCGAGGACCTCGACCGGCAGCGAGGGCGGCGCCTCCTTGATCTGGCGGCCCTTGTCGTCGTGCATCGCGCGGACGCGGCCCGACTGGGTGCCGACCACGAAGATGTCGCCGGTCTTCAGGGTGCCGCGGTTGATCAGCACGGTCGCCAGCGGGCCCTTGCCCTTGTCGAGCTTGGCCTCGATCACGGTCGCCTCGGCGGCGCGGTCCGGGTTGGCCTTCAGCTCCATCAGCTCGGCCTGGAGCGCGATCTTCTCGATCAGCTCGTCCAGCCCGGCCCCGGTCTTGGCCGAGACCTCCACGTCCTGGACGTCGCCCGACATGGCCTCGACGATGACCTCGTGCTCCAGCAGGCGCTCGCGGATCTTCTGGGCGTTGAACTCGGGCTTGTCGGCCTTGGTGATCGCCACGATCATCGGCACGCCGGCCGCCTTGGTGTGGTTGATCGC
>CALLNA010000211.1 GCA_938005655.1 uncultured Novosphingobium sp. | reverse complement strand
GACGATCAGGTCAGGATCTGGCGCCGCTCGTTCGACATCCCGCCGCCGGTGCTCGCCGCCGGGTCGGAGTTCGACCTCGGCAAGGACGCCCGCTACGCCGGGATCGCGATCCCCAACACCGAGAGCCTCAAGGACACCATCGCCCGCGTCCTGCCCTATTACGAGAGCGCGATCGCGCCGCAGCTCCGCGCCGGGGAGACGGTGCTGATCTCCGCCCACGGCAACTCGCTGCGCGCGCTGGTCAAGCACCTGTCGGGCATCTCGGACGACGAGATCACCGGGCTGGAGATCCCAACCGGCCAGCCGATCGTCTATGAGCTGGACGATAAGCTTCAAGCGCTGGAGCGCTATTACCTCTCGGAGCGGTGAGCGAAATGGGGGCACCTGTCGCGCCTGAGGTCGCAATCGTCATGGGCAGCCAGTCCGACTGGCCGACCATGAGCAAGGCCGCCGAGGCGCTGGAAAAGCTGGGCGTCACGGCCGACGTGCGGATCGTCTCGGCCCACCGCACCCCGGACCGGCTGGTGGCCTTCGCCAAGGGCGCGGCGGCCGAGGGCTTCAAGGTCATCATCGCCGGAGCGGGCGGCGCGGCCCACCTGCCGGGCATGGTCGCGTCGATGACGCACCTGCCGGTGCTGGGCGTGCCGGTCCAGTCGAAGGCGCTGTCGGGGCAGGACAGCCTGCTCTCGATCGTCCAGATGCCGGCGGGGATTCCGGTCGGCACCCTGGCGATCGGCGAAGCCGGCGCGACCAACGCCGGGCTGCTGGCGGCGGCGATCCTCGCGACGCACGATCCCGCACTGGCGGAGCGGCTCAAGGCCTTCCGCGCGGCGCAAAGCGAGAGCGTGGCGGAAAGGCCCTCCTGAGACCGTGATCCCTCCCGGCTCGACCATCGGCATCCTCGGCGGCGGCCAGCTCGGCCGGATGATCGCGGTCGCCGCGGCCCAGCTCGGCTATCGCTGCCACATCTACGCGCCCGAGGCGGAGAGCGTCGCGGCCGAGATCAGCGCCGCCTTCACCCGCGCGGAATGGGACGACGCGGCGGCGCTGGCCCGCTTCGCCGCGTCCTGCGCGGTCGTGACCTACGAGTTCGAGAACGTCCCGGTCGCCCCGCTCGCCGCGCTGGCCGAGGCGACCGTGCCGCACTGGCGCGCGCTGGAGACGGCGCAGGACCGGCTGACCGAAAAGAGCTTCGTCACCGGGCTGGGCGGCCGCACCGCGCCCTTCGCGCCGGTCGATTCGCCCGCCGACCTCGCCGCCGCGATCGCGCGGATCGGGGCGCCCGGCATCCTCAAGACCCGCCGCGACGGCTATGACGGCAAGGGCCAGTGGCGGATCGCCGCGCCGGAGGATGCGGCGGCGGTCGACCTGCCCGGCGTGCCGCTGATCTACGAGGGCTTCGTGACCTTCCTCGCCGAGTTCTCGGTGATCCTCTGCCGCGGCGCGGACGGCGCGGTGCGCTATTGGGACAGCGCCGAGAACGTCCACGAGCACGGCATCCTCGCCCGCTCGACCGTGCCGGCCTCGCCCGCGGTCCAGGCCCAGGTTCCCGCCGCCCGCGCGCTGGCCGCCAAGGTCGCCGAGGCATTGGGCTATGTCGGGGTGATGACGGCAGAATTCTTCGCCACCGCCGAGGGTCCGGTGTTCAACGAGATCGCCCCGCGCGTCCACAATTCGGGCCACTGGACGATCGAGGGCGCGGTGACGAGCCAGTTCGAGAACCACGTCCGGGCGATCTGCGGCCTGCCGCTGGGCGACACCGCGCTGGCCGCCCGCGCGGTCGAGATGCGCAACTTGATCGGCGCGGAGGCCGACGATTGGGCCGCGATCCTCGCCGATCCGGCCAACCACCTGCACCTCTACGGGAAGGGGACAAGCCGGCCGGGGCGCAAGATGGGCCACGTCACGCGGCTGACCCTCGGGCAACCGCTCGGGTGAACGCGCCGGAGGTCTTCCTCGTCGTCGCGGTGACGCGCAACGGCGTGATCGGCGCGGGCGGGACCATGCCCTGGCACCTCCCCGCCGACTTCCGCCGGGTCAAGTCGCTGACCATCGGCAAACCGCTGGTCATGGGCCGCAAGACCTTCGAATCGCTGCCCGGCGTGCTGCCCGGCCGCCGCCACATCGTGATCACCCGCGATCGCGCCTGGAGCGCCGAAGGGGCCGAGATCGCCCATTCGCTCGACGAGGCGCTCGCCCTCGCCAATGCGCCGCATATCGTGATCTTCGGCGGCGCGGAAATCTACGCCCAGGCCCTGCCGCGCGCGAGCCGGATCGAGCTGACCGAGATCCACGCCGACATTCCCGGCGACACCCACATGCCGCCGCTGGGAGATGGCTGGCGCGAGACCTTCCGCGAGGAGCACGCCGCCGAGGGCGGACGGCCCGCCTTCGCTTTCGTGACGCTCCAGCGCGACCTATAGCCCGCCCTCGATGATTCGCCTCGACCACCGCGACCCGATGCCGGAGCCCTTGCGCGGCGCGATCCTCGCGCTGGGCAATTTCGACGGCTTCCACCAGGGCCACCAGGCCGTGGTCGGGGAGGCGGTATCCTGGGCCAGGGCGGAAGGGCGCCCGGCGATCGTCGCGACCTTCGATCCCCACCCGATGCGGCACTTCCGCCCCGACGCGCCGCCGTTCCGCCTGACCACGCTCGACCAGCGGGAGGAGCTGTTCGCCGCCGCCGGGGCCGACGCCATGCTCGTCTTCCACTTCGACGCGGCCATGGCCGGGATGCCCGCGCCCGACTGGGCCGAAGGGATGATCAGCCGGCACATCGGCGCCGCGGGGATCGTCACCGGCGAGGACTTCACCTTCGGCAAGGGCCGCGGCGGCAATCCCGACCTGCTGCGCGAGCGCGGCGTGGCGACGCGGACCGTGGCGGCGGTCCATGACGAAGCCGGCCCGATCTCCTCCAGCCGCATCCGCGCCGCGCTCCAGGCGGGCGACTGCGAGACGGCGGCGCGCCTGCTCACCCGCCCCTTCGCGATCCGCGGCACGGTGCAGCACGGCGACAAGCTGGGGCGGACGATCGGCTATCCCACGGCGAACCTCGACATGGGCCACTACCTGCGCCCGCGCTACGGCATCTACGCCGTGACCGGCCGCCTGCCCGACGGGCGGATCGTGCCGGGTGCGGCGAACCTCGGCGTGCGCCCGAGCTTCGATCCGCCGAAGGAGCTGCTGGAGCCCTATTTCTTCGATTTCTCCGGCGACCTCTACGGCCGGGAGATCGAGGTGGCGCTGCACCATTTCCTGCGGCCCGAGGCGAAGTTCGACACGCTGGACGCCCTGACCGCGCAGATGGCGCGCGACTGCGACGAGGCGCGCCGCCTGCTGGCCTCGTCCTCCGCCGCGTGATCCCAGGGCGGAATCCTACATCCCTTTCCTACATCCCCGCTTTCCTCTAACGGCGCTGGCATGAGCGAACAGCGCGAAGAATCCAGCAAGGCAGATTGGCGCAGCACCGTCTTCCTGCCGAAGACCCTCTTTCCGATGAAGGCCGGCTTGCCCCAGAAGGAGCCGGGCATCCTCGCGCGCTGGCAGGCCGAGGACCTCTACCGCCAGCTTCGCGCGGCGCGCAAAGGCGCCGAGAAGTTCATCCTGCATGACGGCCCGCCCTACGCCAACGGCGACATGCACATCGGCCACGCGCTCAACCACATCCTCAAGGACATGGTCGTGCGCACCCAGAGCCTGCTGGGCAAGGACGCGCCCTACGTCCCCGGCTGGGACTGCCACGGCCTCCCGATCGAATGGAAGGTCGAGGAGCAGTACCGCAAGAAGAAGCTCGACAAGGACCAGGTCGACCCGGTCGAGTTCCGCGCCGAATGCCGCGCCTATGCCCAGAACTGGGTCAACGTGCAGCGCGAGCAGTTGAAGCGCCTCGGCATCAACGGGGACTGGGACAATCCCTACCTGACGATGGACTTCCAGGCCGAGGCGACGATCGTCTCGGAACTGCTCAAGTTCGCCGAGTCCGGCCAGCTCTACCGCGGCGCCAAGCCCGTGATGTGGTCCCCGGTCGAGAAGACCGCCCTCGCCGAGGCCGAGGTCGAGTACGAGGACATCGTCTCGACCCAGATCGACGTGGCCTTCGAAATCGTCGAGAGCCCGATCCCCGAGCTGGTCGGCGCCCATGCGGTGATCTGGACGACCACGCCGTGGACGATCCCGACGAACCAGGCTTTGGCCTATGGGCCGGAGGTTGAGTATGTTCTGCTCGAGTTTGTAAAGCTCAGTGCCGTTGAGAAAACCGGCGAGCAGCAATCTTCCCATACCTCGCTGAGACATCCTCTTGAGGGCAAGAAGTTCCTTGTCGCCAAGGAACTGGCTGACCAATTCCAAGGACGAGTTTTGAATCAGCTCTTTCGTGAGAATCCAGCCAATCTTCCAGATCCGAAGTACGGTCTCGAGTATGGCGTACGCAAGACGATCAAAGGCTCCGACCTCGCCGGCACCTTCGCCCGTCACCCGATGGCCAACCTCTTCCGTCACCCCGGGCTTGACCCGGGGTCCCGCTCTGCTTCGAGCGCGGCGCCGGAAGGCAGCGGGACCCCGGGTCAAGCCCGGGGTGACGAAGGTGGTGCGGGTGGCGCGGGGAGCGCGAATATCGATCCCTCCTCGCCGCTGGCCGAGTTCTTCCTCCGGCCCCGTCCGTTCCTGCCCGGCGACTTCGTCACCACCGAGAGCGGCACGGGGCTGGTCCACATGGCGCCCGACCACGGCGAGGACGACTTCCTGCTGTGCAAGGCCAACGGGATCGACCCGGTCTTCGCGGTCGAGGGCGACGGCAAGTACCGCGCCGACTGGGCCTGGCTCGGCGGCCAGGGCTCGGTGATCAACCCCAAGTTCAATGCGCCGGACGGGCCGATCTGCGCCGACCTGCGCGAGGCGGGCGGCCTGCTCGCGGCGAGCGCCGACTACAGGCACTCCTACCCGCATTCGTGGCGGTCCAAGGCCAAGGTGATCTTCCGTTGCACGCCGCAGTGGTTCGTGCCGATGGACAAGGCGCTGGAGCACCTGCCCGCCCTCACCCGCGCCGAGAGCCGCTGGGAAGGCGAGGGCGGCAACAGCGCCATCGACGACCAGGCCTCGGCCGGCTCGCCCACCCTGCGCGAACTGGCGCTGGACGCGATTCGCGACACCCGTTTCGTTCCCGACAAGGGCCGCAACCGGATCGGCTCGATGGTCGAGGGGCGGCCCGACTGGGTGCTCTCCCGCCAGCGCGCCTGGGGCGTGCCGATCACTCTGTTCGTGGACCGCAAGACCGGCCAGTACCTCTGCGACGCGGCGGTCAACGCGCGGATCGTCGCGGCCGTGCGCGAGGCCGGCGTCGACGCCTGGTCCGACGCGCGGGCGCAGGAATACCTCGAACCCGACTACCGCGCCGAGGACTACGAGCGCGTCACCGACATCCTCGACGTCTGGTTCGATTCGGGCTGCACCCACGTTTTCACCCTGGAAAGCGGGCGCTGGCCGGACCTGTCGTGGCCGGCCGACCTCTACCTCGAAGGCAGCGACCAGCATCGCGGCTGGTTCCAGTCCTCGCTGCTGGAGTCCTGCGGGACCCGCGGCCGCGCGCCCTATCAGGCGGTGCTGACCCACGGCTTCACCATGGACGCCAAGGGCATGAAGATGTCCAAGAGCCTCGGCAACACCATCGATCCGATCAAGGTGATGGAGACCAACGGCGCCGACATCATCCGCCTCTGGGCCCTGTCGGTCGACTATACCGAGGACCACCGCATCGGCGACGAGATCCTGAAAGGCGTCGCCGACCAGTACCGCAAGCTGCGCAACACCTTCCGCTACCTGCTCGGCGCGCTGGACGGGTTCGAGGAGGGAGAGCGGGTCGCGCCGGAGGCAATGCCGGAGCTGGAGCGCTACGTGCTGGCGCTGCTCGCCCGGCTGGACGCGACCCTGCGCCGGGCGGTCGCCGACTTCGACTTCAACACCTATGTCCGCGCCCTGACCGACTTCTGCAACGAGGACCTGTCGGCCTTCTTCTTCGACATCCGCAAGGACAGCCTCTACTGCGACGCGCCGGACGACCCCAGGCGCCGCGCCTACCGCACGGTGCTCGACACCCTGTTCCACGCCCTGGTCCGCTACGCCGCGCCGGTGCTGGTGTTCACGGCCGAGGAGGTCTGGGGCACGCGCTATCCCGATGGTGGTTCGGTGCACCTGCTGGAATGGCCGGATTCTCCCGTGGTACAGGTGAACGAACAGAAGTGGACCGACCTGCGCGCGCTGCGCGCCCAGGTGCTCGAGGCGATCGAGCCGCTGCGCCGCGAGAAGGTGCTGGGCTCGGGCCTGGAGGCCGAGGTCGTGGTGCCGGCGGCCGCGCAGCCCGAAGCCTCCGGGGCCGACCTCGCCGAGCTGTTCATCACCGCGACAGTCACCCGCGGTCAAGGCGACAGCGTGAGCGTCTCCCGCACTGATCAGCACAAATGCGGCCGCTGCTGGCGGCACCTGCCCGAAGTCGCCGAGGACGGCGCGCTCTGCGGGCGGTGCGAGGATGTGGTCGGGCAACTGGAGCCGCAGGCGTGACCGTCGCCCGCAACCACTATCTCGGGCTCGGCCTCGCCGCGCTGGTCTTCATCCTCGACCAGTTCGTCAAGTGGCTGATGGTCGGGCCGCTCCAGCTCCAGATCGTGCGCCAGATCTATCTGCTGCCGGTGTTCAACCTGACCTGGACCGAGAACTACGGCGTCAGCCTCGGCCTGTTCACCGCGCAATCGAACGCCGGGCGCTGGATCCTGGTCGGCGTCACCGCCGCCATCGCCATCTTCGTCACGGTATGGATGCTGCGCGAGCGGAAGCTGGGCGACATCGCCGCCCTGGCGCTGGTGCTCGGCGGGGCGCTCGGCAATATCGTCGACCGTTCGACCGCCGGCTTCGTGATCGACTATGCCGACCTGCACTTCGGCGAATGGCGGCCGTTCCTGATCTTCAACCTGGCCGATGCGGCGATCACCATCGGCGTCCTGATTATCCTTGCCCGTTCGCTGCTTTCGCGCGAAAAGCGCGAACCGGAACAGGCCGAACCCGCCTCGGAGACTTGATGACCATGCGCAAGACCACCCTCGTCCTCCTGACCGCGGGCACCGCGATGCTCGCCGGCTGCGGCCACGGTGGCGGCCTGTTCAACCGCGACCGGCCCGACGAGTTCGCCGTGCAACGCCAGGCGCCGCTGGTGGTCCCGCCCGATTTCGCGCTCCAGCCGCCCCAGCCCGGCGCCCCGCGCCCGGCCGAGAGCAACCTCCAGCAGCAGACCCTCGAAGCGCTGTTCGGCGGCCCGCAGGCCCGCAGCGACGTCGAGAAGAACGCGCTGAGCCGCGCCGGCAATCCCGACACCGGCATCCGCTCGACCGTGGGCGATCCGGGCACCAACACCGTCAGCAAGGGCGCCGTTACCCGCGACATCCTCTCCGCCCCCCAGGGCGACGGCCGCGAGGCGCAGACCTCGACCACGGGGGCCTGAGGCTCCCGATACGCAGGCGACCGTCACCCTGAACTTGCTTCAGGGTCATGGCGCCAGTCACCCATGCGACCGTTGTTCGTTTGGATAGGCTGCACCATGGATGCTGAAACAAGTCCAGCATGACGGTCCTGTCTGATCCCTACCCTTCGCCCTCGTCCGTCTCGGCCTTGGGCTTGCGCAGGCGGCTCGCCAGCAGCTTGTCGATCTTGCGGCCGTCCATGTCGACGACCTCGAAGCGCCAGTCCTGGTCAGCGAACCATTCGCCCTCGCCCGGCAGGCGCTTGAGCACCGACAGGGCATAGCCGGCCGCCGTCGCGTAGTCCCGGTCGTCGGGCAGCTCGATGTCGAGCCGGTGGGCCAGGGCGTCGGCCGGCAGGGCGCCGGAGATCAGCAGCGAGCCGTCGTGGCGCTCGACCACCATCGGCTCGTCCCCCTCGTCGAGGTGGCTGACGAAGTTGCCGACGATCGCGGTTAGCAGGTCGGCGGGGGTCACGATCCCTTCGAGGTGCCCGTACTCGTCGTGGACCATGGCCATGGCGACGTCCGACTGCTGGAGCAGCTTGAGCGCGTCCATCGCGTCGAGCTGGTCGGGCACGACCTCGGCCTTGCGCATGAGCTGGCCGATGTCGAGCGGCCGCCCGGCGAGCAGGACGGCGAGCACCTCGCGTACCTTGAGCACGCCGACGATGTTGTCGGGCGAGCCGTCGGCGACCGGCAGCAGCGAATGCGGGCTCTCCCGAATCGCCGCGCGGACCTCGGCCTCGGTCGCCGAGCGCTCGATCGTGTCGAGCTCGGTGCGCGGGGTCATCAGCTCGCGCACCGGACGGTCGGCCAGGCGCATGATCCCGCTCATGATCTGGCGCTCGTCCTCCTCGATCACGCCCGAGCGGGTCGCCTCGGCGAACATCAGGTGAAGCTCGTCGGCCGTGACCTGCTGCGTGCTCGCCTGGCGCTGGCCGACCAGGCGCAGGAGGACGTCGGACGAGGTCCGCAGCAGCCAGACCAGCGGCGCGGTGACCTTGGCCAGCAGGACCATCGGCCGGGCGGCGGCGATGGCGATCGGCTCGGCCAGGCGCAGGGCGATCTGCTTGGGCACCAACTCGCCCACCACCAGGCTGCCGTAGGTGGTGAGCGCGATGACCAGGGCGAAGCCGGCCTCCCCGGCGAAGCGCGCCGGCACGCCGAGCGCGGCGAGCCGCTCGCCCACCGGGCCGCCCAGGCTCGATCCCGAATAGGCGCCGGCGATGATCCCGACGAGGGTGATGCCGATCTGCACGGTCGAGAGGAACTTGCCCGGCTCCTCGGCCAGGTCCAGCGCGACCCGCGCGCCACGGCTGCCGGCCTCGGCCGCCACCTTGAGCCGCGCCGGCCGCGCCGAGACGATCGCCAGCTCGGACATCGAGAACAGGCCGTTGAGCAGGATCAGTCCGGCGATCGCCAGGACGTCGAACCAGGGAAAAGGTGTCACAGGGCTTGGGCTAGCAGAATTGCCCGGCCGCGCAAAGCCGCGCTACCCGGCCAGCTTGCGCGCCCGCTCGGCCAGGCGCTCGACCGCTGCCGCGTGGATCGCCGGCGCGGTGACGAGGACGCCGAAGGCGCGGGGGTCGCGCTTGTTGTAGTTGAGCGGCTGGCCGAAGGCGTCGGTCACTTCCGCCCCGGCCTCGCGCGCGATCAGGGCCGCGGCGCCGATGTCCCATTCATAGCCCCAGCGCAGCGTGGCGAGGAGGTCGGCCTCGTCCGCCGCGACCATGGCGATCCGCAGCGCGATCGAGTTCGGCTTGTCGACCGTGACGAGGTCCCTGTCGGGCGCGGCCAGGCTGTCGGCGGGGACGCGCGCGCCAGGCAGCGCGCGGCGGGTGGAGGCGACCAGCCGCTCGCCGTTGCGCCAGGAACCCTGGCCGGATTCGCCGTGCCAGAACTCGTTCCGGGCCGGCGCGCAGAGCATCCCGAACAGCGGCCGCCCCGCGCTGATCAGCGCGACCGAGACCGCCCAGCCGGTCCGCCCGCGGATGAAGTCGCGGGTGCCGTCGATCGGATCGACCAGCCAGATCAGCCCGCCCTCCAGCCGCTCGGGCGCATCGGCGGTCTCCTCCGAGAGCCAGCCGGCGGCGGGCAGCGGCGCGCTCAGCTCGCGGCGGAGGAAGGCGTCGACCGCGAGGTCGGCGGCGCAGACCGGGTTGTTCGGGCTCTTCTCCCAGATCTCCAGGGCGTGCCCCGCGCCGGGCCAGGCGCCGAGCGCCAGGTCGCCCGCCGCGCGAACGATCTTTTCCAGGCGGGCGCGGTCGATCATCGGACATGACTTGGCTTCCCTTCCGGGCCTTTTCAAGGCGGCGAGACTGTGCTTATGCGGCGGCGCACAAATCCGCCCGTTCCTCCCCGGAAAAACCGCAACAGGAAGCACCGCCCATGAACGTCCACGAATATCAGGCCAAGGAACTGCTCGCGAAGTTCGGGGTGGCCGTGCCGGCCGGCTATGCCGCGCTCACCGTCGACGAGGCGGTCGAAGCCGCGAAGAAGCTGCCCGGGCCGCTCTACGTGGTGAAGGCGCAGATCCATGCCGGCGGCCGCGGCAAGGGCAAGTTCAAGGAGCTGGGTCCCGACGCCAAGGGCGGCGTCCGCCTCTCGAAGTCGCTGGACGAGGTCAAGGCCAATGCCGCCGAGATGCTCGGCAACACGCTCGTCACGGTCCAGACCGGCGAGGCCGGCAAGCAGGTCAACCGCCTCTACGTGACCGACGGCGCCGACATCGCCAAGGAATACTACCTCTCGATGCTGGTCGACCGGAAGACCGGCCGCATCGCGATGATCGTCTCGACCGAGGGCGGCATGGACATCGAGGAGGTCGCCCATTCGACCCCCGAGAAGATCCGCACCATCGTCATCGATCCGGCCGAAGGCTTCCAGCCGCACCACGGCCGCGCCGTGGCCTTCGCGCTCAAGCTCAAGGGCGATCTCAACAAGCAGGCCCAGAAGGTCGCCGCCCAGCTCTACGACGCCTTCATCGCCACCGACATGTCGATGCTGGAGATCAACCCGCTGATCGAGACCACTGACGGCCAGATCCTGGTGCTCGACGCCAAGGTCAGCTTCGATTCGAACGCGATCTTCCGCCACCCCGACGTCGCCGCCCTGCGCGACGAGACCGAGGAGGACCCGGCCGAGGTCGAGGCCAGCAAGTACGACCTCGCCTACATCAAGCTCGACGGCGACATCGGCTGCATGGTCAACGGCGCGGGCCTCGCCATGGCGACGATGGACATCATCAAGCTCAACGGCATGTTCCCGGCCAACTTCCTCGATGTGGGCGGCGGCGCCTCCAAGGAGAAGGTGACGGCCGCGTTCAAGATCATTCTGAGCGATCCGGCGGTGAAGGGCATCCTCGTCAACATCTTCGGCGGCATCATGCGCTGCGACATCATCGCCGAGGGCATCGTGGCTGCCGCCAAGGAAGTGAACCTCTCGGTTCCGCTGGTCGTCCGCCTGGAGGGCACCAACGTGCAGCAGGGCAAGGATATCCTCGCCTCGTCCGGCCTCGCCATCGTGCCGGCCGATGATCTGGGCGATGCGGCCCGGAAGATCGTGGCCGAGGTGAAGAAGGTCTCGTGAGCCAAACGCCGGCCGCGGCTGCATCTCGCGAAGGCGGATGCCGCTGCGGCCGGGTGCGCTTTTGCGTCACCGGCGCGCCGCTGTTCACCGCGGCCTGCCATTGTCACGGCTGCCAGCGCATGTCCGCGAGCGCTTACTCCCTCTCCAGCTGCTATCTCGCCGACAAGTTCGCGATTCTGGAAGGCGAGCCCGTCATCGGCGGCATGCATGGCCCCACACGGCACTTTCACTGCCCGCATTGCCTCAGCTGGATGTTCACGCGGCCCGAGGGCCTCGATCATATCGTCAACATCCGCACCACCCTGCTCGACGATCCGCCCCGCGAGCGGCCCTTCGTCGAGACTTATGCATCTGCGGCGCTGCCCTGGGCCCTGACCGGCGCTTCCCACAGCTTTGCCGAATTCCCTCCGCTTGATACCTATGCTGCGTTGATCGCCGCCTTTGCCGAGCGCAAAGGGGTTTGACGGGAAATGTAATGCGTCATAACAATCCGGCCCTGTTTCGATGGAGAGATCCCTCATGAAAATCCTGGTCCCCGTGAAGCGGGTTCTTGACTATAATTTGAAGCCCCGTGTGAAGGCGGACGGTTCGGGCGTCGACCTTGCCAACGTCAAGCAGAGCATGAATCCTTTTGACGAGATCGCGGTCGAGGAAGCGATCCGTCTCAAGGAGAAGGGCGTCGCGACCGAGATCGTCGCGGTCTCCATTGGTGAGGCCAAGGCGCAGGAGACGCTGCGCACCGCGCTGGCCATGGGCGCGGACCGGGCGATCCTGGTGGTGCATGATGGCGTGGCGGAGCCGCTCGCCGTCGCCAAGCTGCTCAAGGCCATCGCGGACGAGGAGCAGCCGGGCATGGTGATCCTCGGCAAGCAGGCGATCGACGACGACAGCAACCAGACCGGCCAGATGCTCGCCGCGCTGCTCGGCTGG
>CALLNA010000210.1 GCA_938005655.1 uncultured Novosphingobium sp. | reverse complement strand
TCAGAACGGCACCCGCCAGCTCACGCTGACGACGCCGAGCTACACCATCTTCGATCTCGGCATGCGATACGTCACCAGCGCGGAGCCCAAGCTCACCTTCCGGGTGGGCGTGAACAACCTGCTCGACAAGGCCTATTGGATCGGCGGATCGGCCCAGTACATCTTCTTCGGAGATCGCCGGACCGTCTACGCCAGCATTTCCGCCGCGTTCTGACCGATCGGGCGGTGGTCGTCGGAGCGGCATCGCGGTGAGGGCGGGACAACGGTGCGGAGCCGGCTTCCTGCTCTTGGCATTCCTGGCGGCCCTGTCGCTGCCGGGATGCGGGCCCGCGCAGCGCGCGGGGGATCGCTCCGGGACGCTGGTCATCGCCGTGCAGAAGGACATCCGGGGGTTCGACGTCCAGAACTACAGCCTCAGTTCGCTCGAGGCCGTGCATGTCAACGTCTTCAATCACCTGGTGAAGTGGGACGCGGCGCTGAACCTGACGCCCGACCTGGCCCTTTCCTGGGAGAGGACGTCGGATCGGTCGTGGCGCTTCCATCTCCGGCGCGACGTGAAGTGGCATGACGGCAGCGCGTTCGGCGCCGAGGACGTGAAGTTCACGCTGGAGCGGGCGGCGCGGGACCCCCTGGTCACGGACAGTGCCTATCGCGTCATCGCCAAGGTCGCGGTCGTCGATCCCTATACCGTGGACATCGTCACCAAACGGCCGGATCCCATGCTGCTGAACCGGCTGGCGCGGGTCGGTTCCTACATCATGCCGAGCGCCTATATCCGTCGGAACGGCTTCCAGCACTATCTGCGGCAGCCGGTCGGAACCGGCCCCTACAAGGTGACGAGCTGGAGCAGGGACGACCAGGTGGTCCTTTCGGCCAACGAGAGCTACTTTGGCGGAAGGCCGGGCTGGAAGACGGTCGTCGTCCGGGCGGTGCCGGACGATTCGACACGGGTGTCGGAGCTGGTCGCGGGCAGCGTGGACCTCGCCGTCGGCCTGCCGATGTCCGACGTCGGCCGTGTCGCATCGCTGCCCCGCCTGAAGGTGGTGTCGGGGGCAAGCCAGCGGACGATGCAGATGGTGGTCAAGACCTCGCCGGCAAGCGTTACCGGCGATGTCCGCATCCGGCGTGCGATCGATCTGGCCGTGGATGACGCGCTGATCTGCCGGACGATATTCTCCGGCCACTGCGAAACCACTTTGCAGGTGGTCAATCCCGGCACGCCGGGCTTCGATCCTACGCTGGACGGGCGCAGCAACTATGATCCGCAGCTCGCAAAGGCCTTGCTCAGGCAGGCGGGCTACGATCCCCGGCGCACCCTGAGCATGGTCGGCACCTCGGGCGTGTTCAGCCAGGACCGGGAAGTAGCCATGGCCGTCGCGGCGATGCTGCGGGAGGCAGGCTTCACCGTGGCGCTCGATCTCGTGGACGGCACCCGCTTCAACGCGATGATCCGGCGGCGCAAGCTGCCCGACGTGTACATCGTCGGCTATACCAGCTCGATGTTCGATGGCGAGCCGTCGCTGGCGCGGTTCGCGAACCTTACGGGGAAGGGCGTCAGCGATTTCAAGGATGCGGGCTATGCCGCACTGATAAAGAGCGCCGGCGAGCAGCTCGATCCGGCGAGGCGGGCTGCGCAACTGGCCTCGGTCCAGCGTATCCTGGCCGACCGCCTGCCGGTCATCCCGATGTATCGCCTCGCGGACATCTATGGCGTGCGATCCGGCCTCGACTTCACGCCCCGGCATGACGAACTGATCGTCGCCGACGATATCCGGCCACGCAGCAGCGAGCGTCCACTGATGAACAGTCCGCCCTCTTCCGTTCAATCCCCACCCAGCAATCCGGGCCGCCGCTGATGGCTTCCCCGGGCAGGAAATGGTCCTACGCGCGATCGGCGGGATATGCCCTTTTCGTCATGGCGCTGATCCTGGCCGGGGTCTTCGTGCTCGTCCGCTCCGCTGGCGATCCGCTCGATGCCCTGCTGCCCGACACCGCTACGGCAGAGGACCGCGCCCGGTTCGCCCAGGCGATCGGCCTGGACAAGCCGATCTATGTCCAGTTCGCGATCTACGTCGGCAGGCTGCTGCACGGCGATTTCGGAACCTCGCTGAAATACGGCGAGCCGGCGATGTCGCTCGTCGTCGAGCGCATTCCGGCCACCGTCGAGCTGGGGCTGGCGGCGATGCTCGTCTCGATCGTGGTCGGCGCGGCGATCGGCATCGCTTCGGCGGTCAATCACGGCCGGCGGGTCGACACGATCCTGTCGGTGCTGGTCATCGCGGGGAAGTCGGTGCCCTCGTTCTTCCTGGGTATGCTCCTCATCATGGTGCTCGCCGTGTCGCTGGGGTGGTTTCCCGTCTCGGGCGGCGGCTCGTTCCGCAACCTTGTGCTGCCGGCGGTGACGCTGGGGGTGAGCCTTGGAGCGCAGAACGCCCGGCTCGTCCGGACCGCGCTGCTCGAGACGCTGAATCAGGATTTCGTCCGCGCTGCCCGGGCGCGGGGCCTGCCGCGACGGACGGTCGTCCTGAAGTACGGGCTGGGCAATGCCCTGCTGCCGATCCTCACCGTGGTCATGTTGCAGATTCCGCACCTGATGGGCGGGGTGCTGGTGATCGAGACCCTGTTCTCCTGGCCGGGCATGGGCCAGCTTGCCGTCTCCGCCCTGTCGTCGCGGGACATGCCGCTGGTCCAGGCGTCGGTGCTGTTCATCGCCGGTCTCGTCGTCGGCACCAACCTGCTCACCGACATCCTCTATGCCCGGCTCGATCCGCGAATTCGCCTTGCCTGACCGATCCTCCGCCGCGCTGACGGGAGCGACTGCATGTCTTCTCTGAGCCATGATCGGCCGGGCCTTGCGGGACTCGCGATATGCGGCCTCATCGTCGGCTGCGCGCTGCTGGCGCCGCTGATCGCGCCGCACGATCCGGCGGCGATCGACCTCGGACGAAGGCTGCTGCCGCCCGCCTGGTCGGACGGCGGCAGCATGGCGTTCCCGCTCGGCACCGACGAGCTGGGCCGGGATATGCTCAGCCGGCTGATCTACGGGTCGCGGGTGTCCCTGTGCGTGGGCATCGCCGCCTCGGTCGTCGCGGGCGGCCTGGGCTTCCTGCTCGGCATGATCTCCGGCTATTTCTCCGGGCTGGCCGACCGGGCGATCTCGCTGGTGGTTGATGCGCTGCTGTCGCTGCCGCTGCTGCTCGTGATGATCACCTTCTCGGCCATCCTGGGGCAGGGGTTCGCATCCCTGGTCCTGGTCATCGGTCTCACCACCTGGGTCACCTATGCCCGGGTCACGCGCAGCGAGGTGATGAGCCTGAAGGAGCGCCCCTTCGTGAAGGCGGCGCGAGCGATGGGCGCGAGCCATGCCTCCATCATCCTCATGCATATCGCGCCCAACGTGCTGTCGACCTTCATCGTGCTGGCCACCGGCGGCGTCGCCAGCGCGATCCTCGCCGAAGCCTCGCTGGGCTTCCTGGGCTTCGGAATGGACAGCCAGACGATTTCGTGGGGGGCCATGCTCAACGACGGCAGGCCCTACCTCGCGACGAGCTGGTGGGTTGCCGTCCTCCCGGGCGCGGCGATCACCCTGGCGATCCTCGGGGTCGGCCTGGCCGGAGACCTGCTGCGCGACCGGCTGGACCCGCGCCTGAGGAAGGTCCTCTCGTGAACGCGCCTGCCTCGTCCCGCGCGCCGCTTCTGTCGGTCCGCCATCTGAGCGTCGCCAATTCCGCCCAGCGGGATGGCAAGGTGATCCTGCGCGACGTGTCGCTTGACATCGGCGAGGGTGAGATCGTCGCGCTGGTCGGCGAATCCGGCTCGGGCAAGAGCATGCTCTGCCAGGCGATCCTGGGCCTCCTGCCGGGAAAGGTGGCCGTGACGGGCGGGGCGATCCATTTCGACGGCCTCGATCTCGTGCGGGCGACGGAGGCGCAGCTCAGGTCCCTGCGCGGCCGCAAGATCGCGATGGTCTTCCAGAACCCTGCGGCGGCGTTGAGCCCGGTGCATCGGATCGGAACGCAGCTCGTCGATGCGCTGAGGGCGCATCGCCCCTTGAGCCGCCCGCGCGCCCGCGAGCTGGCCAAGGAACTTCTCGCCCAGGTTCGCATCGACGATCCGGACTTGATCGTGGACCGCTATCCCCACCAGCTTTCGGGCGGGATGCAGCAGCGGGTCGCCATTGCGATCGCGCTGAGCTGCGATCCCGAGCTGCTTCTCGCCGATGAGCCGACGGCGGCCCTGGACGTCTCGATCGGGACCGGGATCGTCGAGCTTCTCAAGACGCTTTGCCGCGAGCGGCAGATGGGGATGCTGTTCGTCAGCCATGATCTCGGCCTCGTCGCGACCATGGCCCAGCGGATCGTGATCGCGCGCGCCGGCGCGATTGTCGAGGACGGGCCGGCGGAGCGCATCCTCGCCGCGCCCGAGAGCCCCTATACCCGTATGCTGCTCGATGCCGCGCCGCGGTTCGAGCCGCGTGACGGCAAGGCAGCACCCGTTGGCGTGCCGGAGGCCGGCTGCGACACGACCGACGTCCTGCGATTGCAGAACGTCAGCTACGCCTATGGCGAAAGCTGGGCGGAGAGGATCGGCGGCCGCCCCGTCAAATATGCGGTGCAGGACGTTTCGCTGGCAATAAGGCCCGGCGAGACCTTCGGCATCATCGGGGAGTCGGGCTCGGGCAAGAGCACCGTCGGCTCGCTCATGGCGCAACTGCTCAATCCGACGCGGGGCGAGGTCATCTGGCAGGGCGTTCCGACCGCCGCCGGCCGATGGACGAGGAAGGAACTGGCGCGCCAGATCCAGGTGGTGTTCCAGAACCCCCATGCCTCGTTCGACCCGCGGCGGCGGATCGGTCAGTCCCTGGCGGAGCCGCTTCGCATCCATCGGATCGGCGACGGGCGTTCCCGGCAGCGCCGGGCGGTCGAGCTGCTCGAGATGGTCGGCCTGAATGCCGACTATTTCGGCCGGTTCCCGCACCAGGTCAGCGGGGGGCAGCTCCAGCGCGTGGCGATCGGCCGCGCCCTGGCGCTGGACCCGGCCGTGCTGATCCTGGACGAGCCGACCTCAGCGCTCGACGTTTCCATTCAGGCGGAAATCCTGCGCCTTCTGGCCAAATTGCAACAGGAAAGGCCCTGCCTCAGCATGATCTTCATATCCCATGACCTGGCAGTCGTGCGGCAGATCGCCGATCGCGTCGCCGTGTTCAGCAACGGCAGGCTGGTCGAGGCCGGCGAGGCCGAGGCGGTGTTCACCCGGCCCTCGCACGAATACACCAATTGCCTCATCGCGGCCGCCGCAAGGTCATGGCAGGCCGAGCGATGAGCGCCGTTTCCGATGGTCCGGACCATTTGTATTCCATGCACACCTTCAGCCACCTGACGGCGAGCCCGTGCGGGACCAGGCTGGCGTTCATCGAGCGTTTCGCCGCTGACGACGGCGCGACGAAGCCTAGCGCGCGTCTGCGGGTCCTGTCGCTTCCCGGCCATCCTCCGCTCGACGCCGCGTTCGAGGACTTCGAGGCGCCGACCTATCATTGGGATCCGTCGGACGGGTCGATCCTGTTCCTTCGCGCAGGCCGCATCCACAGCCTCTCGCTCGCCGACGGCAGCGAGAGCGAGCGCTACGTCTCGAACGGTGAAATCGTGCGCTTCCTGCCTTCCCCCTGCGGGAAGCGTCTGGCGATCGTCGAGGCCAGTTCCGAGGAGGCGGTCGTCGACGACATGAGCGGCGGCAGGGTCGGCGTGCTTGGCCGAAGGCTCTATCGCCTGCTGGTTGTCGAGCCCGGGCAGCATCCGGTGCGCGAGGTCGAGATCGCCTCGGGCGATATCGCGATGGAATCGCTGCGGTGGTGTCCGGGCGGGACCGAACTCGCCTACCTGCGCATGGACGCGGCCTTCCGGGACAACACCCTCGTCGAGACCAACGGCGAGATCCGGCGCTACCTGTTCGACGAGGAGCGCGAGGTCGCGGCCGCCACGGCCGCCTATATCTATTCGTTCAACTATGCGGAGGACGGAGACGCCCTGGTCGTCCTGGCCAACGACCGGGCCTATTCGACCTGCACGAAGAACGAACTGTTCGTCGTCGACACCCGCACGTCCGAAGCGACCTGTCGCTCGTCGCGGCTCGACGTGCACCTGGGCAATTTCGGCCTGACCGATACGCAGGGCGTGGTGCCGGCCGACGTCCGCAAGCCCCATGGCCAAGCCGACGTGATAACCTGCGCGACCGTCGGGGGCAGGGTCCGGCTGGTCAAGGTGGCCGAGACGGGGGAGTTGACCTGCCTGACCGACGAGGCCGTGGATGTCGCCGAATTCGCCTGCTGGCCGACCGCGGACGGCTTCGGCTTCGCCGTCATCGGCCGAACCGAAAACAATCCGGGCGAGGTCTACGTCGGCCATGGCGGCGCGCTCGAACGCCTGACCCACTGCAACCGCTTCGCCGAGCAGGCCTATCCCGTCGAGAAGGTGGTGGAGGGCTTCGCCGCCTCGCTGTGGGCGCCCGCCGGACGGCAGCAATACTTCCTGTTCCATTCCCCAGCGTCCGAGGCGTCGAAGGCGCCTCTGGCGATCGTCATCCACGGTGGACCCCATGCGGCGGCCACGTCTTCCTACAGCTATCTCGTCGACCGGATGGTGAACGCCGGGTTCTGCGTCATGTTCGCCAACCTGATCGGCAGCATCGGCTGGGGCCAGGGCTATGCGGCGAGCGCGCTGGGCGCCGTGGGGTCGAGGGACATGGACGACCTCTGGCTGCTCGTCGACCATCTCGCCGCCCACTATCCCTGGATCGATGGAGAGAACGCCTTCCTCATGGGCGGCAGCTACGGCGGCTTCGTGACGAACCTGGCGATCTGCCGGAGCGACAGGTTCCGCGCGGTGGTCGCGGAGCGCTCGATCTCCGACTGGATCTCGTTCGCGGAGACCAGCGACATCGGCGAGCGCTACGTCGCGAGCCAGGTGGGCGCCTCGACCAATGCGGCGGCCCTGCGCGAGGTCTCGCCGATCCATCTCGCCGACCGGGTCGCGACTCCCATCCTCATCCTCCACGGCGATGCCGACCGGCGTTGCCCCCTGCCGCAGGCGACGCGGTTCCATGCGGCCCTCCGCGATCTCGGCAAGGCGGCGGAGATGCACGTCTTCGAGGGTGTGGGGCACGATTACGTCCACTCGCTCGCCCTGCCTCTCCAGGTCGAGCGGATGGACAGGATCATCGCCTGGCTGACGCGGCACCTGCGGGAGCCGGAATAGCGGGGCCGGACGGGCCGCCGATGCTTTGGGAAGGACGCATGATGCAGATCGAAGTGCACTCGAAGACAGGTTGCCGCCACTGCGTGATGGCGAAGGATTGGCTCGACGCGCGCAGCATTCCCTTCACGCTCCACGTTTACGACGACAACGACGCGCGTTCGGCCATGTACGATCGGCTGGGGCTGGAGGGGCAGGCGCGCAGCGTGCCGCAGATCGTCGTCGATGGCGTACGCCTTGGCGGCTATTCGGCGCTCGCGCAGAGCGATCTCGAAGCCCGCTATCGCGCGGCCGCCGAGGCCGGCTGAGGGCGGTGTCCCTTGGAAGCGGGGGCTGGCCCAGACGCCGCTGTGGCTCAGTTCAGCGGCAGGCCGAGCGCTTCGGACACCGCCCGGTGGCGGATCTTGCCGTCGGAAACGTTGAGGCCGTTGGCAAGATGACGGTCCGCCGCCATCGCGGCTTCCGCGCCCCTGCCGGCCAGCTTGAGCACGAAGGGCAGCGTGGCGTTGTTGAGCGCGAAGGCCGAGGTGCGCGCCACGGCCCCCGGCATGTTCGCCACGCAGTAGTGGATCACGCCGTCGACGACGAACAGCGGGTCATCATGAGTCGTGGCATGGCTGGTCTCGAAGCAGCCGCCCTGGTCGATCGCGATGTCGACCAGCACCGCTCCGCGCTTCATTGAGGAGATCATGTCGCGGGTGACGAGCTTGGGCGCGGCCGCTCCCGGGATCAGCACCGCGCCGATCACCAGGCTTGCCTCCCGGACCGCCGC
>CALLNA010000209.1 GCA_938005655.1 uncultured Novosphingobium sp. | reverse complement strand
TAGCCGTGGGCGCCGGGCTTCTCGGCCGAGCCGGTCTTGCCGCCGACGCGGTAGCCCGGGGCATTGGCCTTGCGGCCCGTGCCGATGTCGACGATCAGGCGCAGGAGCTGGCGCATCCGCGCCGAGGTCGAGGCCTTGAACACGCGGGTCCCGGCCGGGACGTGGGCCGGATCGACCTTCTGCAAGGTCGCCGGGCGCCAGACCCCGCCGTTGACCAGGGTCGCATAGGCCGAGGCGAGGTGGAGCGGGGTCAGGGCGACGCCGTGGCCGTAGGACACGGTCATGGTCGTGATCCGCGACCATTCGCCCCTGGGCCAGATCGGGAAGCCGCGGGCGGGCAGCTCGATATAGGGGCGCTGGTTGAAGCCGAGCGCCCGCATCGTCGCGTTGAGCCGCGCCCCGCCGAGCTCGTCCGCGACTTGCGCGGTGACGATGTTGGAGGAGTGGATCAGCGCCTCGGGCACGTTGAGCGAGGCGCCGAAGCTGTGGCTGTCGTGAATCTGGAAGCCGCCGATGGAGATCGGCCGGTTCGACTGGTAGCGCCGCGCGAGGTTGGTCACGGTCCCGGCGTCGATCGCCGAGGCGACCGTGATCGGCTTGACGACCGAGCCGAGTTCATAGACCTGGTTGGTCACGCGGTTGAAGATGTTGCCCGCGCCCTGCTGGTCGATCAGGTTCGGGTTGAACGAGGGCAGCGAGGCGAGCGCGAGGACCTCGCCCGTGTCGACGTCGAGGATGATCCCCGCCGCGCCCTTGGCGTTGCTCTCGGACATGCCGCGCAGCAACTCGTCCTCCAGCGCGCCCTGGACGCGGGTGTCGATCGACAGGACCGCCGGGGTGCCGCGGGTCGCCGGGTCGGTCAGGCGCTTGTCGTAGACCTCCTCCATGCCGACCCGGCCGTGGCCGTCGGCGGTGACGAAGCCGAGCACCGAAGCGGCCATCGAGCCTTGCGGGTAATAGCGCTCGTTCTCGCGCGGGAACTCCAGCGCGGGCTCGCCCAGGGCGTGGATCTTGTTGGCGTCCTCGGGCAGGATGCGGCGGCGCAGGTAGGTCGGCTTGCCGGCGGCGAGCAGGCGGGTCAGGCGCTCGGGGTTCTCCTCGGGGAAGATCCGCACCAGCGCCGCGGCGACCTCGGCCGGCGACTTGACCAGCGGCGGGCCGTTCCCGCCCAGGACCTTGGGGTTGTACCACAGCGAATAGGCCGGGAAGGCCCGGGCCAGCGGTACGCCGTTGCGATCGACGATCTCGCCGCGCGGCGGCAGCAGCGCGTCGCTCAGCGAGCTGGCGGCGCGCGAGGGTTCGAACACGCCGAGGAAGGCGATCCGGAACAGGGCCGTCACCGCGATCAGCGCGAACAGGCAGACCACCCAGAGCAGCCGGACCTTCGCCACCAGCAGCAGGCGGTGGCGGACGTTGACCAGCTCGACCCGGCCGGTGGTGATGACGGTCGAGACGGTCAGCGAAGTCATTCGCGGGCCGCCTTCGCGTGATCGAGCTGGGAGAGGCGGTCGCCGAGCCGCGCAGCCCCGCCGTCGGCGGCGGGCTTGCGCGCGCCCTTGGGCGGCGCCTCGGCGGCCAGCGCCTTGCCGGTGAGCGGCGAGACCATGGCCATGATCGTCGGCCCCTCCCCGGTCGCGGCCGCGGCGACGCGGATCGGGCTCGGCGCATTCGGAGAACGCGGCTTGGCCAGGCTCGCGAGCTGGCGCTCGCCTTCGAGGTACTGGGCCGGGGTCGGCGCCTGATAGCCGAACTCGACGTCGTTCAGCGCCTTGAGCTGCTGCTGGTTGGCGCGGGTCTCGTACTCGGTCTCAAGGAGCTGCTTCTCCTGGCGCAGGGCGACGATCTGCCGCTCGGCCAGCGCGACCTGGCTCTTCACGGCGTTGACGCGCATCGTCAGGGCCATGGTCAGGGCGAGGCAGACCATGAGGATCACGGCCCAACCGATCGAGCGGACGCGGTCGCGGGTCAGGTTCATGCGGCCCTCCTCGCAGGAACCTGGGTGCGGGTGGCGTGGCGCAGGGTCGCACTGCGGGCGCGGGGGTTGCGGGCCAGCTCGACCTCGCCGGGGCGGATCGCCTTGCTGACCTGCTCGAAGACCGGGCGCTGCGCGGCGAGGCTCGGCGGCAGGTGGCGCGAGCCGGCGGCGACGGCCCCGCTGGCCTCGCGCAGGAACTGCTTGACGATGCGGTCCTCCAAGCTGTGGAAGGAGACCACCGCGAGCCGGCCGCCGGCCCGGAGCAGCGCCTCGGCCGCGGCGAGGCCGGCCTCCAGCTCCTCCAGCTCGGCGTTGACGTGGATGCGGATCGCCTGGAAGCTGCGGGTCGCCGGGTCCTTGGGCGCGCCCGGACGATGGCCCAGCGCCTTGCGCACGACCTGGGCCAGCGCGCCGGTCGTCGCCAGCGGGCGGGCGGCGGCGATCGCACGGGCGACGCGGCGCGACTGGCGCTCCTCGCCGTACTTGTAGAGCACGTCGGCGATCTCGCCTTCGGCGGCGGTGTTGACGAAGTCGGCGGCGGTCGGCCCGTCCTGCGACATCGTCATGTCGAGCGGCCCGTCGCTGGAGAAGGCGAAGCCGCGCTCCGGCCGGTCGAGCTGCATCGAGGAGACGCCGATGTCCATGACCACGCCGTCGACCGCGGCCACGCCCGCCTCGGCCAGGGCGGCGAGCATCTCCGAGAAGCGGCGCGGGTGGATCACCAGGCGCGGCGGGTCCTCGCGCGTCTCGGGCCAGGCGCGGTCGAAGGCGTGGCCCGTCGCCCCGGCGTCGAGCAGGCGGCGGGTATAGCCGCCCGCGCCGAAGGTCGCGTCGACGATCACCATGCCGGGCGCGGGGCGGAGCGCGGCGAGGACCTCGTCGAGGAGGACGGGGATGTGCGGCGAGCCGGTCATTTGCGCGCCCTCGCCTCGGCGACGAAGTTGGCGCAGGCCGCCTGGGCGCCTTCCCAGCCGGGGCCGAGCTGGGCAAGCTCGTCCGGGTTCCACAGCGTGAAGAACCCGCCCGCCGCCTGGAAGAACAGGGAATCGCCGACACCGGCGAGGTTAAGCAGGTGGTCGGGGATTACGAAACGGCCGCTGTCGTCGAAGGGGACCTCCGAAAAGCCGTAAAGCTGCGAGGCGCGCAAGTCGCGATCGAAGTCTTTCCCCGCCTGAATCGCCAGCATTTCCTCGCGGTCGATCTGGGCGGCGAGATCGTCCTTGCGGGACAGGCCGAAGCCGGTGAGGCACTTCCAGCGCTCATGCTTGGCGATGCACAGGGTGCGGTGGCCGGCGCTCGATTCCCGCACCGTCTTGCGGAACTGCGGGGGCAGCACGAAGCGGCTCTTTTCGCCGCGAAGCGAAAAGCCTTGTCCGCTGTAGCTGATTGCCTGCCTCGCCTCCACGTGCCCCGAACCCTGCCCGCCTGGGAAAACCCGTTCCGCCGGCAACGACCTCCCCCAACCGGCTCGCGCGCCTCGCGCCCGGCTCACCCGACAGGCGGGTGCGCGTGAAAATCGTTTCCGATGAGAAGTTTCCTTAACCCTGTTGCAGGCGGGATGAAAGGGAAAATCACGGGAAAATGCGGGTAAGAACGGTAAATAATTGATTTATATGATTCTGCATTAACGGTTATCCACAGTATTCACTCTTTGTTCCTTACGGAATTTCAAGGACTTATGAGGTGCGGTTGGGGCTTGAACGGAAAATCCCGTGAAATCCCCGGCGGAGTCGGAAGTCCCCTCGGCCCACCCGCTCGGCCCGAGCGCGCAAAGGCTCGCGCCCGCCGCATCGGCCGGGCACCGCCCCTCTCCCCTTCAGAGAAGGACAGGATGGAGAAGCTCAGTGGCCTTGCGCGGCAGCCTTGGCCTGGGCGGCGGCGGAGGGGTCCGGCGCAGGGACGACGCCGATGTCGGCGAGGGGATCGCTGGCCGTCGTGGCGGCGGTGCGCGGCGCGGCGCCGGTGTCGCCCAGCTTGGCGCGGTCCATGATGATGTTGGCGAGGCCGACGATCAGCAGCATGGCCGCGAGCCCGAACAGGCCGATCTGCAAGCGATGCACGGCCTGCGCGCGCAGCTCGCGCGCGGTGGCGGGGACATAGTGCTGAGGCGTCGCGACCTGTTCCACTAGCCGTTGATCTCTAAGGGCCGGCATCGCGCACAGCCTAGCCGATCATGCCAGCCAGGGGAAGACCGGGAGATTCTTGGAACGCAGCCATTCGGCGTTGAACAGCGAGGAAAGGTAGCGGAAGCCCGTGTCGCAGAGGATCGTCGCGACGCGCGCGCCCTTGCCGAGCTGCTTGCCCAGGGCCACGGCCCCGGCGACGTTGATCCCGGTCGAGAGGCCGACGCACAGGCCCTCGTCCTGGAGCAGCCGGGCGACCCATTCCAGCCCCTCCTCGTCCGAGATGCGGAACTGCGTGTCGATCGGCGCGCCGTCGAGGTTGCCGGTGATCCGGCCCTGCCCGATCCCTTCGGCGACCGAATTGCCCTCGGCCTTCAGCTCGCCGTGGGCGTAGTAGTTGTAGAGCGCCGCGCCGTAGGGATCGGTC
>CALLNA010000208.1 GCA_938005655.1 uncultured Novosphingobium sp. | reverse complement strand
CTCCTCGGGCAGGGTGGGGTTGCGGAACTGCTCGACCCGGAAGACCCTGGTCCGGACCTTCTCGTTCGTCGCGGCCGCGCTCACGCCCGGCGCTCCGCGGCGGTGTTGAGCTTGCCGGCGTTGGCCATCCAGCCGCCGTCGATCTTGACCAGGTCCCCGGTGTGATAGCGCGAGGCGTCGCTCATGAAATAGACGCCGATCCCCTCGAAATCCTCGGGCGTGCCGAAGCGGCCGATCGGGCAGCGCTCGCGCACCTGGGCGCCCAGCGGGGAGTCCGGGCCCTGGTCCTTGACCGTCTCGCTCTCGGTGTAGCCGGGGCAGACCGTATTGGCGCGGATGCCGAACTTGCCCATGTCGACGGCGATGCCGCGGGCGAGCGAGGCCATCGCCCCCTTGGAGGCGTTGTAGTGCTGCATCCCGATCGAGCCGGTGACGGCCGAAAGGCTGGCGCAGAACAGGATCGAGCCGCCGGGATCGCCGGCCTCGGCCCGGGCGCGCATGTGGCGCGCCGCCTCGCGCGCGACGTAGAACGCGCCGTGCTGGTTGACCGCAAGCAGCCCGTGCCAAGCCTCCCCGGTCATGTTGGTGAAGCTGCCCTGGTTCATCATCAGCCCGGCATTGGCGATCGCGCCGTCGACCCGGCCCATGGCGCCGACCGCCTCGGCGAAGGCGGCGACGACCCGCGCCTCGTCGGCGACGTCGACCTCCTGGGTCAGGACCCGGACGCCATATTGCTCCAGCTCGGCCCTGGCCTTGTCGTTGGCCTCCTTCCGGCGCCCCCAGATCACCAGGTCGCCGCCGGCCTTGGCGATTCCACGGGCGAAGCCGAGGCCGATGCCGGCATTGCCGCCGGTGATGACGACGACCTTGCCGCTCATGTCCCAAGGCATACGGTTCACGGTTATTCCCTTGTCAAATTGATCCACTCAATAGGGCGATTATCGCCATAATCGGCTTATGTAAAATAAATTAGTCCTCTCTTTAGGGTGAGATGCTGGACCTGTCGCCGCAATCCTGCTTGAGGACGCCCATGGTCAAAAAGGCGGGTGAAGCGCGGATGGCGATCGGGATCGCGGCGGATCGCCTGCGGTCCATCGTGCTCCAGAGCGAGGAGGGCGCGCTCATCGGTAGCGAGGATGCGCTGATCGCCCAGCTCGGCTGCTCGCGCAGCACCGTGCGTCAGGTGGCGCGCCTGCTGGAGCGCGAGGGGCTCCTGCGGGTCCGGCGCGGGATCAACGGCGGCTACTTCGGGGCGAGGCCGGACGCCGGGACGATCGAGGAGACCGTCAGCGCCTATCTGCATACCTTGCCGATGGACCCGGGCGACATCACCATCCTCGCCTCGGCGCTGTGGGTCGAGGCCCTGCGGAAGGCCGCGGGGCGGGAGGCCGCCGAGCGCGAGCGGGTGTGCGACAGGCTGCGCCCGCGCTTCCAGGCGATTTCCGACCAGGCCACCTACGAGATGGTCAGGGACCTGGAACTCGCCTCCCAGGCGGCGATCTTCGACCTGGCGGACGCGAACTACATCAAGCTGATCTTCGACGTTACCGTCGCCTTTTCCCGCCGTCGCTTCCCCGCGCCCGTTCTCGACAACGACAGCCCGATGCACTTGCAGTTCGTCCGCAACTGGCGCGACGCCAAGCTGATGGAGCTGAACGCCGTGGCCAGCGGCGACCCGGAGCTGGCCGCCATGGCCGCTCAATACAGCCGCAAGCTGTGGTTCCATCGCGTGGGCCGCCGCTTCCACGGTTTCGACGGCAGCAGCCCGGCCGGCCAGGTCCCGGCCTAGGCCGTCGCGGCGGCGGGCGGCGCCGCCTCCCAATCCGGATATTTCCCCAGGCTGAAGATCAGCCCGCCGCTGACCAGCGAGACGACGACGCCTCCGACGAGCAGCGGCGCGTAGCTGCCGAAGCGGTCATGCAAGAGCCCCGCCAGCAGCGGCCCGACGGCTGATGCGAGGGCGATGAAGCTCGTCATCGCGCCGAAGATCGTGCCGTAGTGGCGCATGCCGGCGTATCGCGCGGTCAGATAGCTGCAGAGCTGGATCTTGGTGCCTGCGGCATAGCCGCTGATCATGATGCCGATCACGATCAGCGGTGGCCCGCCGACCCCCTGGATCATCAGCGGATAGGCGATGGCGGTGGAGGCCAGCGTGATGCCTCCGATCCATCGCGCGTGGTAGCGGTCGATCAGCGATCCGGTGATCAGCTTGCCGCAGACCCCGGCGACGCCGGATAGGCTGACCAGCCAGGCGGCCCGGTCCCGGCTGACCCCGGCTTCGACGAGGATAGGGAACTGGTGGACTACCACGGCGATCGTCACGGTCAGGATCAGGAAGGAGGAGATCGCCACCCGCCACAGCGACCAGTCGCGCCAGGCCTCGCGCACGGTAAGGCCGGGCAGGACCGGCGGCGGGGATGCGTCGGCCGGTGACGCCTCCCGCTGCCGGCCGAGAATGTCGTAGGCGTCGTAGAGGAAGAAGATCGCCGCGATCAGGGCGATCCCGCCCCAGCCGAGCCCCAGCGACACGAAGGCACCGCGCCAGCCCAGGCTCTCGATCAGCCAGTTCGAGAGCGGTGGCGCGACGACCTGCGCCAGGGCGGTGCCCGACATGGTCACGCCGAGCGCGAGGCCGCGTCCCTTGGAGAACACGCCGGCCACGGCGGTCGACCACAGCGCCGACTGGATCAGCATCGAGGCGAGCCCCCAGGCGATCCACAGCCCGATCCATTGCGCGAAGGACCCGTTAGCCTGCGAGTAGAGGGCGATGATCGCCCCGGTTAGGACGATGCCGGGCAGGGCCAGCCGCCTCGTCCCGAAGCGGTCGATCAGCACGCCGAACACCGGGGACAGCAGGATCGAGATCATCGATGAGACCGCGAAGCCGGCGGACAGTTGTGTCCGGTTCCACCCGAATTCCCTGGCCAGCGGGTCCATGAACACGCCCAGCGCGGGGTTCATCAGCGACATGAAGGAAAAGCCCGTGCAGGCGGCCAGGACCAGCGGCCAATAGCGCCTCCATTCGGCGCGCGCAGTCGGTTCGAATGCCGTCATCGGACTTCTCCGGAAATGGTTCGTCGATCGGGGCAGGGGCGAGAGTGATGCTCCCGGCGGCGGCCCGTAACGATCTCGGCGGGGTCCATAACAGTCCACTTAATTTGATGTCATGTCCAAAGTTCGGCGACATGCATTTTTCCCAGGCATGGAAGCGGAGTACCGGAAAGTCGCCGATAAACTTAAAAATATGATATTTTACAATTATTTGATGTTGACTGGGTGATGCTGGGTCGAATGATTCGTGTCCGTCCTAAAGCAGGATAGAGTTTCCTTAATGGCGAAGCGCCTTACGCCCACTGCGGTTTTGCTCTAGAAGCGACCGACCGAGCGGCGTCCGTGCAGGCGCAGGCCGGCTATCAGGTCCATGGCAAAAAGGGGCGAGGATGATGGGGATGGTGCGTTTCGGGCTGGCTCTGGCATTGCTGGGCCTGGCCGCCACGGGTTCGCAAGTTTCGGGGGCGGCGAGCGCCGCAGCGGCGCCCGTCGCCGTGGCCGCGATATCCGGCCCCGTTCCCGTCACTGCGGAGACCGGCGAATCCTATCGCGGCTCCAACGAGCAGCCCGTCGCCGGCCCCGGCCTGCCGATGCCCGATCTGGAGCGGGTCGGCTATGTCCAGGAGGAGTACGTGGTCTCCGGCACGGTCGACGGCAGGCCGTACCGGACGTCGATGCTGGTCCGCAAGCCCAAGGACATGACCCGCTTTTCCGGGCTGGTCGGGGTCGAGACGATCCACGCCTCGGGCGCGATCCCGTTCTGGGGCGTCGGCCGCGAGGTCTGGGCGCCGGGCGGCCACGCCTGGGTCGCGGTGGCCTCGCAGCGGGCGGCGCTGGAGGACCGCGTCAAGAAGTTCAACCCGGCGCGCTATGCGGCCCTGTCGGTGCCGGAGGCGGCGTCCGGCGAGAACGGCATGTCGGCCAGCCCGCAGGACCGCATTTCCCAGGCGATCATGACCCAGGTCGGCGCGCTGCTGAAAAGCAACCCGGCGAACGGGCCTTTCGCCGGCTCGCCGGTGCGCTACCTGCTGATGGGCGGGTCGTCCCAGACCGGCGGGACCACGCTGCGTTACATCGAGCAATCGCACGCCGCGGCGCGGCTGCCGGACGGCAAGCCGATCTATGACGGCTACCTGCCGTCCGAAGCCTTTGCGACCACGCGGATCTCCGGCGGAGACGCCGCGGTGATCCATGCGGTGGGCGAGGGCGACTTCGGGCTGTTCCGCCTCGGCAATCCGGCGGTGCGCTTCTCGGTGCGCGAGGATTCCGACGCGGCGGACGACCGCTTTCGCGAGTTCGAGTTCGCCGGCGCCTCGCACGTGCCGACCCGTGGCCAGACGAAGAACGGCCATCCGGGCGAGTACCCGAGCCAGTTCCCGACCATGCCGTTCTACAAAATGGCCCTGCTCCACCTGATCGACTGGGTGACGAAAGGCACCGTGCCCCCGCGCGCGCCGCGGCTGGAGCAGGATGCCGCGGGCGACTTCCTCCGCGACGGGCATGGCAACGTCAAGGGCGGCATCCGCTCGCCCTGGGTCGACGTGCCGACCGCGCGGATCATCGCGTCGCCGCCGCTCGATCCCGACGGCAATCGCTCGCGCGCGCAGCAGGGCATCCAGGAGAACTTTTCCCGCGACCAGCTCGTCCGGCTCTACGGAACGCGCGAGGCCTACCTCGCCAGGTTCGACGCCAGCATCGACCGCGTCGTCACCGACCGCTGGATCACCGCTGCCGACGGCGCGAAGCTGAAGGCGGAGGAGGCCGCCAAGCCACCGTTCTGACCGCGCCGGGCATAACCCCTGCCTGTCAGACGGTGCGGGATGCCTGCGGCCTTCGGCTGTGTCGCCGGAATACCCCGTAGAACGATGCCGCCACGGCTGGCGCGTTGATGCGGGTAGTCCTCTTTACGCCATGTGGTCGGAATCGCTGACCCATTCCACTCGCGCCCCGACAACAAAATAGATAACTTTTTATGTGGCGCGTTACGATTTATTACAATTTATATCACAGAAATGCGGGGGTATTGCCATAAATAGGGTGCTCAAATGATTGACCGTCGCTTCAAAGAGGTGCATCAAAGGCGCAGGTGAGGGGTGGGATGAAAGGAGAGTCGATGTCGGCGAGGATGGCTTCGTCTGCCGCAAGCAGGGCACGGGCTATGCGCGCTTCGGCAGTCTTGCTCGCGATGTCGGCCGGGCTTGGCTGGGTGGGCTCGGCCTCCGCCTATATCGGGGACAGCTTCCTCAGCGTTCCCGACGCATCGGGCCATTGGCGGGGCCGCGATCACAAGGGCTGGATCAGGGCCGAGGCCAGCGAGTGGCTGGGCCGCCTGCCGCGCATGAACAGCGGGTCGAGCGATATCCTGAACGGCGAGAAGCTGTTCTTCGGCGGACCCAACGCGCCCAAGCCCGGCAATTTCGGCCGGATCGCCATCGCGCTGAACAAGGCCAATCCCGACCTGCCGCTGCTGATGGGGCTGTGCGCCAGCAAGGCGGTCGTCCCGGCGATGTCCTATGCCGAGCAGTCAGACCGCGCCCGTCCGCTGCTGGAGCTGGGCCCGCGTCCGGCCGACCTGCCGGCTTTCTGGGAATACCGGCTGAAGGACGTCCAGGTGGTCGGCTGCCCCGTGGCCGAAGGGGCGGAGCAGCAGGCCCTCATCCTCGCGTTCAAGGATATCGAGTGGCTGAACTATGACCCCGCCCGTCCGGCGGCGAACCCGATCAGGGTCAGCCCGGAGGCGGTTGCGCGCGTCCAGCCGGCCAGGGCGACGCCGCGCAAGGCGGTCAGGTCCTTCCTCATCACCTGGATTGCGCCGGCGACCGACGCGCCGGACGGCGCATGCCCGACGATGAACGCCAAGCCGACCGAGGCCGACATTTTCCGCTACTTCACGCCCGAGGAGGCGGCGAAGGTCAGGGCGCAGAACGGGGAGAAAGGCATCTCCTACGGCACCCAGAGCGAGAATCGCGGCCCCGGCAGGCTCAGCGTCGCGAACTTCCCGGGCATCGTGCCGCCGCCCGTCTATCACGAGCCGCAGACCACGGTTTCCGAGGGGATCGACCTCGACGGCGACGACGGCAGCGGCGCGCCGCCGCCCGGCATCCGCAAGCACGCGAACTTCACCGCGAAGGACGGGCGGACCGGCATCGACAACCAGTACATGCGCGTCTGGGCCTGCGTGCCCGGCTATCGCGGCAAGCGCGGCTATAACAAC
>CALLNA010000207.1 GCA_938005655.1 uncultured Novosphingobium sp. | reverse complement strand
CCTCCGACCGCCTCTATTTCGAGCCGCTGACCGCCGAGGACGTGCTGGAGATCCTCCAGGTCGAGCAGAGCCGCGGCGAGCTGGTCGGCGTCATCGTCCAGTTCGGCGGGCAGACCCCGCTCAAGCTGGCCAAGGCGCTGGAGGACAACGGCATCCCGATCCTCGGCACCTCGCCCGACGCGATCGACCTCCCCGAGGACCGCGAGCGCTTCGCCAAGCTGGTCAACGACCTCAAGCTCAGGCAACCCGACAACGGCATCGCCCGCAGCCGCGACGAGGCCGTCGCGGTCGCCAACCGCATCGGCTATCCCGTGCTGATCCGCCCGAGCTACGTGCTCGGCGGGCGGGCGATGGAGATCGTCGATTCCGAGGCCCAGCTCGATGACTACATCGCGACCGCGGTGAACGTCTCGGGTGATTCTCCGGTGCTGATCGACAAGTACCTGCGCGACGCGATCGAATGCGACGTCGACGCCCTGTGCGACGGCGACCAGGTCGTGATCGCGGGCGTGATGCAGCATATCGAGGAGGCGGGCATCCATTGGGGCGACAGCGCCTGCACCCTGCCGCCCTACAACCTCTCCGAAGCCGTGATCGCCGAGATGGAGCGCCAGGCCCAGGCGCTCGCCCTCGCGCTCGGCGTCAAGGGGCTGATGAACATCCAGTTCGCGGTGAAGGACGGCGAGGTCTACCTGATCGAGGTCAACCCGCGCGCCAGCCGCACCGTGCCCTTCGTCGCCAAGGCGATCGGCCAGCCGGTCGCCAAGATCGCGGCGCGGGTCATGGCCGGAGAGAAGCTCTCCGCCTTCCCGCCGTTCAAGCGCAAGCTGGACTATATGGCGGTCAAGGAGGCGGTCTTCCCCTTCGCCCGCTTCCCCGGCGTCGATCCGGTGCTCAGCCCGGAGATGAAGTCGACCGGCGAGGTCATGGGCATCGACGGCGATTTCGCCACGGCCTTCGCCAAGTCGCAGCTCGGCGCGGGGACCCTGCTGCCCGACGGCGGCGTGGCCTTCGTCTCGGTCAAGGACACCGACAAGGCGGTGGTCCTGCCGGCGGTGCGCAAGCTGGTCAGCCTCGGCTTCTCGATCATCGCCACCGGCGGCACGCAGAAGTACCTGGCCGACGCGGGCGTCCCGGTCGAGCGGATCAACAAGGTCGCCGAAGGCCGCCCGCACATCGTCGACCGGATCATCGACGGCGACCTGGCGCTGATCTTCAACACGACCGAGGGCTGGCAGAGCCTCAAGGACTCGCAGTCGATCCGCGCTTCGGCGCTCGGCGCCAAGGTGCCCTACTTCACCACGGCGGCCGCTTCGGTCGCGGCGGTGGAGGCGATCGCCGCGCTGCGTGGGGCGAAACTTGATGTTCGCTCGCTTCAATCCTATTATGGCTAGCCGATCACGCTTTCCCCGACATCGTGATGCCGACACCCTGTTCCGCGGGAACGGGATAGCGGACTAGTCGCGAATCGGGGCTCAGGAGGACAAGGCAGGTATGGCGAGCGTTGAGAAGTTGCCGATGCTGGCGGAAGGCTATGAAAAGCTGACGGCCGAGCTGAAAGCGCTGCGCGAGGAACGGCCGCGGATCGTCGAGGCCATCGAGGAAGCGCGCGCCCATGGCGACCTTTCGGAAAATGCCGAGTACCACGCGGCGAAGGAGCGCCAGGGCCAGGTCGAGGCTTCGATCGGCGACCTGGAGGACCGCGTCAGCCGCGCCCAGATCATCGATCCATCGACCCTGTCGGGCGACAAGATCATCTTCGGTGCGACCGTGACGCTGCTCGACGACGACGACAAGCCGGTGAAGTACCAGATCGTCGGCCCCTACGAGGCGGACGCCAAGGTCGGCCGGATCAGCTACAACTCGCCGCTCGGCCGCTCGCTGATCGGCCGCAAGGTCGACGACGAGATCGAGGTCACGGTGCCCGCGGGCGACCGCTTCTACGTGGTCGAGAAGATCGAGTTCATCTGACCTGCTCCTCCCCATTCCCGCTATGCGGGAACAGGGAGGAACTGAGGCTTATTCCTGCGGCAGTTCCGGCTCCAGCAGCCGGTGCAGGTGGACCACCACGTATTTCATCTCGGCATCGTCGACGGTCTTCTGCGCCTTGCCGCGCCAGGCTTCCTCGGCGGTCTCGAAGTCGGGATAGACCCCGACCAGATCGAGGTTGGCGAGGTCGACGAATTCGAGGCCCTGGGGGTCGCTGACGCGGCCGCCCATCACGAGGTGTAGTTTCTGCATCTAAGGCTTTTCCCGGGGAGAGGAACGGAAGGCTTTCAATAGCCTTTCGCAGATGCAGCAACAAGCCCGATGACGGGCAGGTCGTGTCCCGCTTGAATTGCGGCTCGCGATCTCATCGCGGGCGTTCCCATCCCCCGTTCGTCACCCCGGGTCAAGCCCGGGATGACGAGGTCTGTAATGACGTCCGCTTCCTAACCAGAAGCGGAAATTTCAGGCGGGGACCCGCCGACGGGCCGTTCAGCGGCGCAGGCGCGAGGCGGCGTCGAGCACCATCCGGGCGAGGCCCAGCCCGAAGTCGCGGGCGCGTTCCGAGGCATCCTCGGCGGCGCGCTGGGCATTGGCCCCGGCCTTGCGCCCGGCATCGGCCGCCTTGCGCCCCGCGTCGGCGGCCTTGCGGCCGACCTCGGCGCTGGCCTGGACGACCTGCTGCGCCGCTTCGGAGGCGGTCTCGCCCAGCTTCTCCCGGCCTTCGCGGGTCGCGCTGTCGGCCTTGCGCAGCGCCTGCTTGCCGAGGATCATCCCCAGCTCTCCGCCGGTCGAGGCAAGGAAGAAGGCGCCGCGCGTCAGCTTCCGGCCCGCGCCGCGCGGCAGGGCCGCGCCGGCCAGCAGGCCGAGCCCGATGCCCGCGGCGAGCGCCAGGCCGGGATATTCGGCGACGAGCCCGGAGAACTTCTCGGGCGGCGCGGCATCGGGCAGGCGCGTGGCCGGCAGCGAGGGCTTGTTGGCCTGAAGCTCCGCCTCGGATTCCTCGATCCTGGCCTTGATCCGGCCGCTCTTGCTATTCGCTTTCGTCACTGCACTCGTCCTCGGTTGCCTCGTCGCGGTTTCCGGCGAAACGGCCGAACAGCGCGGTTGCGGCGGAAATCAGCGGCTGCCGGAAAATCCAAAGCAGCAGGGCGCCGATGGTTCCGGCGATCACGCCCTTGCGCTCGCGCGCCACGTCGAGCCCCGTCTCGACCGCGCCGGAGACCTCTCCGGCGACGCTTTCCGCCATCCGCGAGCCGATCCCCTGGGCGTCGAGGTCGGCCTTGATCCGGTCGAGCCGCGTGGTGAAGACCCGGCGCGCCGCATTGCGGTTGGCGCGGTCGGCGGCGAGGCGCTGCTCGGCGCTCATCGGCCGGGGCCTTCGTCGCTGACCAGCGCGGCGAGCCGCCGCCAGCTTGCCCGCGCCCAGAGCGCCGCGATCAGGGCGAGGAGCAGCAGGGCGCCGACCACCACGGCGGTCGCGCCCCAGGCGGTCAGCAGCGGGATCAGCGCGAAGATCAGCCCGACGACCAGCCCGATCAGCGCCAGGCAGAGGAGGAACACGGCGGCCGCGCCCAGCGCCGCGATCCTGGCGATGCCGCCGCCGAGCACGCCCGCGCGCGATTTCTGGAAGGCGACCTCGGCTTCGGCCAGGGTCCGCGCATCGCGGGCGAGCAGGCGCAGGTCGTCGACCAGCGACCGCTCGGCGGGATCGCTCCCGCCCGCGTCGGGCGCTGCGGCGTCGGCCGTTTCGGCGGGTTCTGCGTCCATCCGCAAGTCAGTCGGCGCTGCGGCGTGGATCAGTCGTCCGAGCCCTTGAACAGCCGGGCGAGCATGAAGCCGGCGACGGCGGCGATGCCGATGGCGAGGCCGGGGCTCTTGCGGACGAAGTCCTTGGCGTCCTCGCCCAGCTCGGCCAGGTCCTTGGCCTCGAGCCGGTCGGCCGCGCCGTCGATCGACTTGGCCGCGCCGCGGGCATAGTCGCCGTACTTGAGGCCCAGCTTCTCGTCGATCAGCCCGGCGTTGTCGGAGATGATGCCGGAGAGGCCCTTGAGCGCCTCGGTGGTGCGGGCCTTGCCCTCGACCGCCAGCTCGGCCGCGCGGTCCTTGGCCTGGCCGCCGTAGGCCTTGGCCTCATCGATCCAGTCGGTGCTCGTGTCGCGGAGCCGGTCGCGGTATTCGCCGGCGCGGTTCAGCGCCTCGTCGCGGGCGGCCTGGGCGCCGGCCCGGGCCTCCTCGATCGCCTTGCCGAAGCGGTCCTTCACCTCGGCGGGAACCAGCGTTTCCTTGGCCGCGGAAGGGCTCTTGGCGCGGGGCTTGCTGTCGGTGGCGGAGGTGTCGGCCATGGTTCGTGTTTCCTTTTTCCCGGAACGAAGGCGTGTGGGCTACGCGACTCCGGTCGCATATTGCTGCAATGCGGCTTGCCTGCCAAGGTTCCCCTGCTATTTGGGCGGCCTGCGAGGGCTCGGCAAGGGTCCGTCATCAGGGAAACCCAAACAATGACCGCGATCATCGACATCCACGGCCGGGAGATTCTGGACAGCCGGGGCAACCCGACGGTGGAGGTCGACGTCCTGCTCGACGACGGCAGCTTCGGCCGCGCCGCGGTGCCCTCAGGCGCCTCGACCGGCGCGCACGAGGCGGTCGAGCTGCGCGACGGGGACAAGGGGCGCTACCTCGGCAAGGGCGTGCTCAAGGCGGTCGAGGCCGTGAACGGCGAGATTCGCGAGGAGCTGCTCGGCCTCGACGGCGAGGACCAGCGCGACATCGACCTGACCCTGATCGCGCTCGACGGCACCGAGAACAAGAGCCGCCTCGGCGCCAATGCGATCCTCGGCACCAGCCTGGCCATCGCCAAGGCCTCGGCCAATGCCCGCGGCCTGCCGCTCTACGCCTATGTCGGCGGCGTCTCGGCCCATGTCCTGCCGGTGCCGATGATGAACATCATCAACGGCGGCGAGCATGCCGACAACCCGATCGACTTCCAGGAATTCATGGTCATGCCGGTCGGCGCGTCGAGCCTGGCCGAGGCGGTGCGCTGGGGCGCCGAGATCTTCCACACCCTGAAGAAGGGCCTGCACGAGAAGGGCCTGGCGACCGCCGTGGGCGACGAGGGCGGCTTCGCCCCGAACCTCGCCAGCACGACCGACGCGCTGGACTTCATCATGACCTCGATCGAGCGCGCCGGCTACAAGCCGGGCGACGACGTGAT